>NZ_JBFUJV010000011.1:0-136993 GCF_056401175.1 Nocardioides sp. P4_G10
GCTCTACCTCGACGTCGGCAGCCACCCCGAGTACGCCACCCCGGAGTGCGACGACATCGTCGACCTCGTCACGCACGACAAGGCGGGCGAGCGCATCCTCGAAGGCCTGCTGCTCGACGCCGAGGCGCGCCTGCACGAGGAGGGCATCGCCGGCGACATCTACCTGTTCAAGAACAACACCGACTCCGCCGGCAACTCCTACGGCTGCCACGAGAACTACCTCGTCGGCCGCGCGGGGGAGTTCAGCAAGCTGGCCGACATCCTGATCCCGTTCCTGGTGACCCGGCAGATCGTCGTCGGCGCCGGCAAGGTCGTGATGACGCCGCGCGGGGCGTCGTACAGCGTGAGCCAACGCGCCGAGCACATCTGGGAGGGCGTCAGCAGCGCCACCACCCGCAGCAGGCCCATCATCAACACCCGCGACGAGCCGCACGCCGACGCGGAGCGGTTCCGGCGCCTCCACGTCATCGTGGGCGACTCCAACATGAGCGAGACCACCACGATGCTCAAGGTGGCGTCGTGCGACCTCGTGCTGCGGATGATCGAGGAGGGCGTGGTCATGCGCGACCTCACGATGGAGAACCCGATCCGCGCGATCCGCGAGATCAGCCACGACCCCACCGGCCAGCGCAAGGTCCGCCTGGCCAACGGCCGCGAGGCCAGCGCGCTGGAGATCCAGGCCGAGTACCTCGGCAAGGCCCGCGACTTCGTCGACCGTCGCCAGATCTCCACCCCGACCATCGAGCGGGCGCTCGACCTGTGGGAGCGCGGCCTCAAGGCCGTCGAGTCCGACGACCTCGGTCTCGTGGACCGCGAGATCGACTGGGTCATCAAGCTCAAGCTGATCGAGCGCTACCGCGCCAAGCACGGCCTGTCCCTCGGCGACGCCCGCATCGCGCAGCTCGACCTCGCCTACCACGACATCCACCGGGGGCGCGGTCTCTACTACCTCCTCGAGAAGCGCGGCGCGGTCGCCCGCGTGAGCAGCGACCTGAAGATCTTCGAGGCCAAGAGCGTGCCGCCGCAGAACACCCGTGCGCGCCTGCGAGGCGAGTTCATCCGTCGCGCGCAGGAGCGGCGTCGTGACTTCACCGTCGACTGGGTGCACCTCAAGCTCAACGACCAGGCGCAGCGCACGGTGCTGTGCAAGGACCCGTTCAAGGCGTACGACGAGCGGGTGCAGCGCCTCATCGACGGCATGTGACCTCCCCGTGACCTGCCCGCGCGGGCGTCACGGCGGTGTCGCGGCGGTGCGCGTGGGGTGTGCTGGATAGGGTGTCCGGGCAACGCCGACCGATCGAACAGGTGAATCCGTGTCTCGTGTACGTTCCGCTGCCCTCAGCGGTGTCCTCTCCCTCAGCATGCTCGGCCTTGCCGCGTGCGGCTCCGGCTCCAGCGACCCGCAGGAGGGCGGCGAGTCGCTCAGCTCGGTGACCATCGAGGGCGACCAGGGCTCGGAGCCGAAGGTCACCTTCGACGGCCGCCTCGACGGCTCGAAGGACGAGACCGAGGTCCTCGTCGAGGGCGACGGCGAGGAGGTCGCCGAGGGCGACACCGTGAAGGCCAACTGGTGGATCGGCAACGGCTTCACCGAGAAGAAGGCGCAGAGCACCTGGACCAAGGACGGTGCCCCGCAGTCGGTGGAGATGTCGGAAGACATCCTGCCGTTCCTGCGCGAGACGGTCATCGGCAACCAGGTCGGCGACCGAGTCGTGCTGCTCACCAGCGCCGAGGAGGCGTTCGGTGAGGGCGGGCGCCCCGACATCGGCATCGGCAACAAGGACGCTGTCCTGGCGGTCGTCGACATCCTCGGCCGGTCCGAGACGGTGCCGCCGCTCGACGGCCCGCAGGGCGAGGACAAGAAGCCCGCGGGCTGGGCGCCGGAGCTGGTCGAGAAGGACGGTGTCATCACCGGCCTCGACTTCAGCACCGCCCACAAGCCCAGCGGCAAGCTGATCGCCACCACCCTCGTGAAGGGCGACGGCGCCAAGGTGAAGGCCGGCCAGACCCTCACCGTCAACTACCTCGGCCAGGTCTACGACGCCGACAAGCCGTTCGACGAGTCCTACAGCGGCGAGCCGGCCGAGTTCCCGATCGGTGTCGGCCAGGTCATCCCGGGCTGGGACGAGCGCCTCGTGGGTCGCACCGTCGGTTCGCGCGTGATCCTCGAGATCCCGCCGGCAGACGGCTACGGCGAGCAGGGCAACGAGCAGGCCGGGATCAAGGGCACCGACACCCTGTTCTTCGTCGTCGACATCCTCGGCGCTTCCTGACCCGACCGACCGGCGCAGGGGAGAGGGGGACAGGCATGGTGCAGCCACGGGCAGAACGGCTGATGAACCTCCACATCCTGCTGCTCGGCGCCAAGCGCTTCATCGGCAAGGACGCGATCCGCGAGGCGTGCTACCCCGAGCACGCCCGCGGGCCGGCCGGCGACGAGGCGTTCGAGCGTGCTTTCGAGCGCGACAAGGACGCCCTGCGCCAGATCGGCGCCGTGATCGAGGTCGGGAGCGCTGACGCGTTCTTCGACGACGAGATCGGCTACCGCATCCCGACCGAGCAGACCTCGCTCCCCGAGATCCGGTTCGAGTCCGACGAGGCGGCCGTGCTCGGGCTGGCCGCCCAGGTCTGGCAGCAGGCGACCCTCGCGAAGGCGACGGGCCGGGCGCTGGCCAAGCTGAAGGGACAGGGCGTCGAGATCGACCCGTCACGCCTCGAGGTCGTCGCCCCGGCCATCACCGCCGACGAGCCGGCCTTCGAGCCGCTCTGGGACGCGATCGGCAAGCGTCGTCAGGTCAGCTTCCCCTACCAGCGCGCCGACGAGACCGCACCCACCACCCGACGGCTCCAGCCCTGGGGTCTCGCGCGCTCCTCGGGCCGTTGGTACGTCGTGGGCTTCGACGTCGACCGCGGTGCCGAGCGCGTCTTCCGGCTGTCCCGCATCGTCGGCACCGTCCGTGCCAGCGGCAAGTCCGGGGCGTACGACGTCCCGCCAGGCACCGACGTGCGCGAGGTCGCCCGGCGGCTCTCGCCGTCGTACCCCTCCGTCCGGGCCGAGGTCCGGGTGCGGCAGGGCACCGGCGTCGGCCTGCGGCGGCGAGCGGAGTCGTTGACGCCGATCGCCGACCGCCCCGGGTGGGACGCCGTGGTCGTCCAGGGGCCCGTGCACGAGCTGGCCGACGAGGTGCTCACCTACGGCGCCGACGTGGTCGTGGTGGCGCCGCAGTCCCTGCGCGACGACGTCGTCGCCCGGCTCCGCGCCGTGGCCTCATCGCGTGAGTCGTCATGAGCCACCCCACGAAGCTCTCGTCCTCCCCCGCTTCGCTCCTCCGGTCGACACCTCCGAGGGGACCCCGACCATGACCGCGCAGACCGGCGACACCGCGCCCGACCAGGTGGCGCGCCTGCTCGCGCTGGTGCCCTACCTCCTGGCACGCGGCGAGGTGCGCCTCGAGGACGCCGCCGCCCACTTCGGCACCCACGCGGACCAGATCGAGCGCGACCTGCGGCTGCTGTTCATGACCGGGGTGTCGCCCGGGCTGCCCGGCGACCTCATCGAGGTCGACCTCGAGGCACTGGAGGGCGACCGGATCATCCGGGTCGACAACGCCGACTACCTCGCCCGGCCGGTGCGTTTCTCGCCCGCCGAGGCCACCTCGCTCGTCGTGGCCTTGCGCACGATGGTCGACACCGCCCCCGCCGAGGCACGCGAGGTCATCGAGCGGACCCTGGCCAAGCTCGAGGAGGCCGCCGGCCAGGACGGCGAGGGCCTGCTCCGCCTGCACGTCACGCCGACGCCGCTCGAGAGCAGCGCCGTCGTCCCGGTGCTGGAGTCGGCGCTGGCCCACGGCCACCAGGCCGAGATCACCTACCACGTGCCGTCCCGCGACCGGGAGTCCCGCCGCGTCGTCGATCCCCGCGGGCTGGCCCGGGTCGAAGACCTGCTCTACCTCGACGCCTGGTGCCACACCGCCGGGGGCGACCGCGCCTTCCGGGTCGACCGCATCGTGGCCGCCACGGAGCTCGACAGCCCCGTCGCCGACCCGGGCGCACGCGCCCGCGACCTCACCGGCGGCTGGTTCACCGACGCCGAGACCACGACCGTCACCCTGCGCCTGGCACCCCCGGCGCGCTGGGTCGTCGAGTACTACCCGGTGACCGGCCGGCGACCGGGTCCCCACGGCACGATCGACGTCGACCTCGAGGTGGCCAGCGAGGAGTGGGTGAAGTCCCTGCTCCTGCGCCTGGCGCCCCACGCCGAGCTGCTCGCACCGGCCGCGTACGCCGACGCTTTCACGACCGCGGCCCGGGCGGCGCTCCGCATGTACGAGGACGACGGCGTAGACTCCGACTGACCCCCAGCACGTGATGCACCACACCACCAATGACGGAGTGACCCACATGATCAACCCGATGATCGGCATGCCGCAGGGCCTGGAGTGGCTCGTGATCCTGGCGATCGTGGTGCTCGTGTTCGGTGCCGCCAAGCTCCCCGACCTGGCCCGCAGCTCGGGTCAGGCGCTGCGCATCTTCAAGACGGAGACCAAGAGCCTCCGCGACGACGAGGACGACGACAAGACCCCGGAGCAGCGCGAGATCGAGGCCCGCAACGAGGCCCGCGACCCGGCCGCGGGTGGCGAGGTGCGCAACGACACCTCCGGTGAGGTGCTGCGCGAGCGGCGCGACGACACCACCGCCTGATCGCCGGAGTCCAGATTGAGGATCGCCGGTCTCGTCGGCCTGTTCAAGGGGCCGTCGTCCGACGCCGTCGGCCCCGACGGGCGGATGGCACTCGCCGACCACTTCCGCGAGTTCCGCGCGCGGCTGCTGCGCTGCCTGCTGGTGTTCGGCGTCGCGCTCGCGGTGGCGATCGTCTTTCGTCACGCGATCTACGACGCGGTCTACGGCCCCTACCAGGAGGCCCAGAAGACACTGGCGGCCGGCACGTCGATCGCCACGACCAGCGGCGCAGGCGCAGGCCTGCTCCTCTGGCTGACCCTGTGTGGCTTCGCCGCCGCCATCGTGACCGCGCCCTACTGGCTCTACCAGATCTGGGCGTTCGTGCTGCCCGGGCTCTACGCCCAGGAGCGGAAGATGAGCCGCGTCTTCGTGGCCGTCGCCGGACCGCTCTTCCTCACCGGCATCGTCCTGGGCTACGTCACCCTGCCGATCGCGCTCGAGGTGCTGATCGGCTTCAACCCCGACGGCGTCACGAACCTGATCGACTTCAACGACTACCTGCAGTTCTTCACCCGCACGCTCTTCGTGTTCGGGCTGGCCTTCAACATCCCGGTCTTCGTCGTGCTGCTCAACTTCGCGGGCGTGGTGAAGGGGTCCGCCCTCAAGGCCTACCGACCGTGGATCGTCATCGGCACCTTCATCTTCGCCGCCGTCGCGACCCCCTCGGCCGATCCCTTCACGATGACCCTGATGGCGGTCCCGATGGTGCTGCTGTTCTTCGCCTCCGAGGCCATCGCGCGGTTCAACGACAAGCGCCGCGCCCGCCGCGCTCCCAACGCCGGCCTCTCGCCGGACGAGCTGTCCTCCATCTGAGGCCCCCCAACCGGTTCTGACAGGGTGGACCCATGCAGGCCACCCTCACCGACATCGACCCGTTCGACCTGCCGGAGTGGCTCGGCACCGGCGACGTGGTCTGGCGCGCCGACGAGGGCCTCCAGACCGGGCACCTCGTCCGCGGTCGGCTGGCGGCGGACCAGTCCGACCACCTGGCAGGGGCGTCGCAGGAGATCGTGTGCGACCTGCTGGCTGTCGACGAGGCCTACCCGGAGCCGGTCGTGGACGACGCGACCCGGCTGCGGGTCCACCAGGCGTGGCGCCACGGGCAGGTCGTGATCGGCGAGCACGGCTCGCGCATGGTCCTGGCCGTCCCGGGGACCCGCTTCGGCCCCGAGCTGGTGCTCGACGCCCTCGGCCGGCTGGCCCGCGCAGTCGGAGCACGCGCCGAGCGGTACGCCGTCCTGCTGCGGCTGGGCTGACCGCCACCGCCGTCCGGGCGTACGGGAGAGTCGAGCCGACCGGTCGGTGCCGGGGGATAGGTTGGCGCCATGCACGACCCGGCTGCGCCCGACCGCCTCGTGCGGGGGCGGGAGATCGCCCTGCTGACCAACCCGACGTCGGGTCGCGGGCGGGGAGCACGCCACCGCGACGTCGCCCTGGCCCGGCTGCGGGAGAGCGGCTTCGTCGTGCGCAACCTCGCGGGTCGCGACGCCGACGAGGCGGCCGACCTGGCGCGTGCGTGCGTCGCCGACGGGGTCGAGGCTCTCGTGGTGTGCGGCGGCGACGGCCTCGTGCACCTCGGGGTGCAGGCCGTGGCCGGCACCGGCGTACCCCTGGGCGTGATCCCCAGCGGCACCGGCAACGACTTCGCGCGCTACCTCGACCTCCCGCGCACCGATCCCGTGGCGGCTGCCGACCGGGTCATCGCCTCGCGGCGGCGCACCATCGACCTGGCCCGCAGCGGCGACCGGTGGTTCGTGACCGTGCTCGCCGCCGGCTTCGACGCGATCGTCAACGAGCGGGCCAACGCGATGACCTGGCCCCGTGGCCAGATGCGCTACAACCTCGCCACGCTCGCGGAGCTCCGCACCTTCCGCCCGATCCCCTACGTGCTGCAGCTCGACGGCGAGACCGTCGAGCACGAGGCGATGCTCGTCGCCGTGGGCAACGGACCGTCGTTCGGGGGCGGGCTCCGGATCACCGAGGGCGCCCTCCTCGACGACGGGCTGCTCGACGTCGTCGTCATCACCCGGATGAGCAAGCCCAAGCTGGTCCGCTCCTACCCGCGGCTGTTCACCGGGAGGATCGACGGCGTGGCGGAGTACGTCCACCGGCGGGTGCGGACCGTCACTGTGGCGGCGCCCGGCATCGTGTCGTACGCCGACGGCGAGCGCTTCGGCCCGCTGCCCCTGACCGTCGAGTGCGTCCCCGGCGCGCTGGACGTGATTGCATGAGGACCTGATGAGCGAGCACGACGACCAGCCCACGCCCGCCGAGCGCTACGCCGCGTTCCAGCGCGAGAAGCCCTTCCCGATGCTCAAGGACTTCGAGGGCCTCTACGGCTTCGAGCTCGACGACTTCCAGCTCCGCGCCTGCCGGGAGATCGAGGACGGACGCGGCGTGCTCGTCGCTGCCCCGACCGGGTCCGGCAAGACGGTCGTGGGCGAGTTCGCCATCCACCTGGCGCTCCAGACCGGACGCAAGGCCTTCTACACGACGCCGATCAAGGCCTTGTCCAACCAGAAGTACCACGACCTGGTCAAGCGCTACGGCGCCGACAAGGTCGGCCTGCTGACCGGCGACAACGTGATCAACGGCGAGGCACCGGTGGTCGTGATGACCACCGAGGTGCTGCGCAACATGCTCTACGCCGGATCGCGCACGTTGCTCGGCCTCGGGTTCGTGGTCATGGACGAGGTGCACTACCTCGCCGACCGGATGCGCGGGGCGGTGTGGGAGGAGGTCATCATCCACCTCCCGGAGTCGGTGACGCTCGTGTCCCTCTCGGCGACGGTCTCCAACGCGGAGGAGTTCGGCGAGTGGCTGGCCACCGTCCGCGGTGAGACCACGACGATCCTGGAGGAGAAGCGGCCGGTGCCGCTGTTCCAGCACGTCATGGTCGGCCGCCGCTTGCTCGACCTCTTCGCCTCCTCCGACGTCGACGCCAGCGCCGGCTTCGTGAAGGAGGGCGCGCCGGTCAACGACGAGCTGACCCGCATCGCCCGCGACGACTGGGCGAGCTCGCGGCTGATGCGCGACCGGCGTTCGCCGCGCAAGGGCAAGCCCGGGTCGCCCAAGAACCCCCGATCGGTGGGCAACGGACGCCGGGTGTGGATCCCGAGCCGCGTCGAGGTCGTCGAGCGCCTCGACCGCGAGGGCCTGCTGCCGGCGATCGTGTTCATCTTCAGCCGGGCCGGGTGCGACGCGGCCGTGACCCAGCTCGTGCAGGCCAACACCCGCCTGACGACCGCCGCCGAGCGCGACGAGATCTTCGCCCGGGTCGAGGAGGCGTCACGCACACTGCCCGAGGAGGACCTCCACGTCCTCGGCTACCACGAGTTCCTCGACGGGCTGACCCGCGGCGTCGCCGCCCACCACGCCGGGCTGCTGCCGGCGTTCAAGCAGGTCGTCGAGGAGCTGTTCCAGGAGGGCATGGTCAAGGTCGTCTTCGCCACCGAGACCCTGGCCCTCGGCATCAACATGCCCGCCCGCACGGTGGTGATCGAGAAGCTGTCGAAGTGGAACGGCGAGACCCACGCCAACCTGACGCCGGGGGAGTACACCCAGCTCACTGGTCGCGCGGGGCGGCGTGGCCTGGACATCGAGGGCCACGGCGTCGTGCTCTACCAGCCGGGGATGAACCCCGGTGAGGTCGCCGGCCTCGCCTCCACCCGCACCTACCCGCTCCGCTCCTCCTTCCGGCCGTCCTACAACATGGCGGTCAACCTCGTGCACCAGTTCGGCCGGGCGACGTCGCGTGAGCTGCTCGAGCAGTCCTTCGCCCAGTTCCAGGCCGACAAGGCCGTCGTCGGGCTGGCCCGGCAGGTGCACAAGGCCGAGGAGGCCCTCGACGGCTACCGCGAGGCCGCGACGTGCCACGTCGGCGACTTCATGGAGTACGCCGCCCTGCGCCGGCAGATCTCCGACCTCGAGAAGGGGGCCGCGCGGGAGCGTCGCATGGACCGCCGCGAGGAGGCGATGCGGTCGCTCGGGAAGCTTCGCCCCGGCGACGTGATCCACGTACCCGCCGGCAAGTTCAGCGGCCTCGCGGTCGTGATCGACCCGGGCCACTCCGGCGACGAGCCACGCCCCTACGTCCTCACCGCCGACCGCCAGGCGCGGCGCCTCGCACCGATGGACTTCCCGACCCCGGTGGAGGCCATCGGGCGGCTGCGGATCCCCAAGTCGTTCAACGGGCGCAACCCGGCCATGCGGCGCGACCTCGCGACGGCACTCCGGTCCAAGGCCCACGACCTCGACGCGCCGGGGGAGCGGCGCGCCAAGCAGCGCGACTCCTTCGGCGACACCCCGACCGACCGGGAGGTCGCACGCCTGCGCACCGAGCTCAAGGCGCACCCCTGCCACCAGTGCCCCGAGCGCGAGGACCACTCGCGGTGGGCGGAGCGCTGGTTCAAGCTCCAGCGCGACACCGAGACCCTGAAGCGGCGGGTGGACAACCGCACCAACACGGTCGCCCGCACCTTCGACCGCGTCTGCGACGTCCTGGCCGCGCTCGGCTACCTCGAGGGCGACAAGGTCACCGAGAAGGGTTCGCACCTGCGGCGGATCTACACCGACATGGACCTCGTCGCCGCCGAGGCGATCCGGGCCGGGCTGTTCGACGGGCTCGCCCCCTCCGAGCTGGCCGCCGTGCTGTCGGCGCTGGTGTTCGAGGCCCGGCGCGCCGACGACGCCACCTCGCCCAAGATGCCCGGTGGCCAGGTGCGGCCCGTGCTCGGCGAGCTCGTACGCCTCTGGGGCCAGCTCGACGCGCTCGAGCGGGACCACCACCTCGACTTCCTCCGCGAGCCCGACATGGGCTTCGCCTGGGCAGCGTGGCGCTGGGCCGAGGGCGACGCCCTCGACGACGTGCTGATGGTGACCGGGCTGTCCGCCGGCGACTTCGTGCGCTGGATGAAGCAGCTGCTCGACCTGTGCGGCCAGGTGGCCGACGCGGCGGGCGAGAAGGAGCTGCGCGAGACGGCGCGGGCGACCGCCCGGCTGCTCAAGCGCGGCGTGATCGCCTACAGCGTGCTGGCCGACTGACGCGCGAGCGAGTCGACGGGCTCGCTGCGGTGCGGGGTCGGAACCGGCCACCCCGTGATGTGGAAGGCTTCCGGCCATGGCCACCGGCGACCGCCTCCTGCTGCTCGACACCGCCTCTCTCTACTTCCGGGCGTTCTTCGGCGTTCCCGACTCGGTGCGGGCGCCCGACGGCACCCCCGTCAACGCCGTGCGCGGACTGATGGACTTCATCAGCCGACTCGTGGGGGAGTACGACCCGACGCACCTGGCGTGCTGCTGGGACGACGACTGGCGACCGCAGTGGCGCGTCGACCTGCTTCCGTCCTACAAGGCCCACCGGGTGGTGCGCGAGGTGCCGGGGCCGAAGCCGGACGTCGAGGAGGTGCCCGACCCGCTCGAGGCGCAGATCCCGATCATCCTGTCGGTGCTGGAGGCCTACGGCATCCCGGTCGTGGGGCACGCCGAGATGGAGGCCGACGACGTCATCGGAACCCTCGCCACCGACGCCGGCATGGCGGTCGACATCGTGACCGGCGACCGCGACCTCTTCCAGCTCGTCGACGACGCCGCCGAGGTGCGGGTGCTCTACGTCGCGCGCGGCGTCAGCAAGCACGAGCGGGTCGACAATGCGTGGGTGCGCGGCAAGTACGGCGTCGACGCCCACCAGTACGCCGACCTCGCGACACTGCGCGGGGACGCGTCCGACGGCCTGCCCGGGGTCGCCGGCGTGGGGGACAAGACCGCTGCGACGTTGCTCAACAGGTTCGGCACCATCGACGCCGTCATCGCCGCGGCCGGCGACCCCGACTCCGACATGGGCCCCGGACCGCGCGGCAAGATCAAGGCGGCCGCCGACTACCTCGCCGTCGCGCCGCGCGTGGTCGCCGTACGCCGTGACCTCGACCTCGGCGGGCACGACCTGACCCGTCCCCGTACGCCTGCCGACCACGACGCGGTCGTCGCCCTCGATGCGCAGTGGGGGCTCGGCTCGTCTGCCGTGCGCCTGATGGAGGCGCTGTCCGGCTCGCACTAGTGTGTCGCGCGTGAACTCCTCCGAGGTCGAGTCCAAGGACCGGCAGATCCTCGCGCTGCTGGCCGCTGACGGGCGCATGTCCTTCACCGACCTGGGCAAGGCGACCGACCTGTCGACGTCCGCGGTGCACCAGCGTGTCAAGCGTCTCGAGCAACGCGGGCTGATCACGGGCTACGGGGCGACCGTCGACCACGACCAGCTCGGTCGACCGCTGACGGCCTTCATCTCTATCACGCCGATCGACCCGTCACAGCCCGACGACTACCCCGACCGGCTCAAGGGCATCACGGAGATCGAGTCGTGCTGGTCGGTGGCCGGCGAGGAGTCCTACATCCTCAAGATCCGCGTCGCCACGCCGCTCGCGCTCGAGGAGCTGCTGGCCCGGATCCGCGCGGTCGCGAGCGTCTCCACCCGCACCACGATCGTGCTGTCGACGCCTTTCGAGAACCGCCCCGTCGAGAACCGTCGCGTCGACTGACCGCGGGATGGTCGACCGTCGCACGCTGCTGCTCGACGCGGCCCTCGAGCTGGTCGGGACCCAGGGGATGCGCGGGCTGACGCACCGCGCCGTCGACGCGGCCGCCGACCTGCCTGCGGGGTCGACGTCCAACTACTTCCGCACCCGTGAGGCGCTGGTCCTCGGCATCGTCGAGCGGTTCATCGTCCGCGAGCGGGAGATGGCCACCTGGCCGCGCGACGAAGTCGACCCGACGCCGGCGGGTGTCGCCGAGGCCCTGGGCCGCTTCGTCGACCGCGCGCTGGGTCCCGACCGGATGGTGACGCTCGCCCGCTACGCCATCCTCGTCGAGACCGCACAGAACCCCGGACTGCGCGCGGGGATGGCGTCCGGTGCCGACCAGGTCGACACGTGGTCCCTCGACCTCGTCACCCGCGCCGGCTCCCTCGACCCGCAGCGCGACCTCGGCGTCCTCGCCAACTACGTCACCGGGCTCGTGCTCCACGAGCTGGCGCTGCCCTCACCCGACCTCGATGCCGCGACGCGGATCCGTGCCGTGATCGACACCCTGGGCTGGCCCGGCGCCGATCGCTCTTGACCGCCGCCTCACTACAGGCGTAGTTTCCAGGGATGCGAGGTCCCTGGCCGTGATGGTCACCGCCGCGGTGCGGGACCTGACCCGCGCCCACCGACAGGGCTTCGTCGAGACCCTCGAGCGGCTCACCCCCGACCAGTGGGAGAAGCCTTCGCTGTGCAGCCAGTGGCGGGTGGTCGACGTGGCCGCCCACCTCGCGTGGGCCCCCGTCCTGGGCGTGGGTGCCGGCGCGGCTGCCATGGTCCGGCACGGGTTCTCGATGAACCGGATGATCGCCCGATCGGCCGTCGGCTGGTCCGAGCGCGGCCGAGACGCCGTCCTCGCCCAGCTGCGCGACAACGCGCGGACCGGCGCGACCCCGATCGGCATGCCCCCGGTCGCCGCCCTGGCCGACGCCGTGGTGCACGGGCTGGACGTACGCCGCCCCCTGGGGCTCCCGGGACAGGTGCCCGTCGAGTCGCTCGCCCCGCTCGCCGGGTTCGGCCTCGGCACGCCCTGGCCGATGAACGTCGTCGTCGGCGGGAGTGCGCGACGCCGGGTCGCCGGCGTACGCCTCGTGGCGAGCGACACCGACTGGACGTGTGGGTCCGGCCCGGATGTCCTGGCGCCGGCCGAGACCCTCCTGCTGGTCCTCTACGGCCGCCCCGTCGCTCCCGAGGAGCTCACCGGCCCCGGCGCCCCGGCCCTCCTCGCCCGGCTCTGACAAGCCTCTGCGTGCGGCAGCGATCCCCGGTCGGCCGGGGATCGCTGAACTTGTCAGGCCGTGCACGGGCCGACAACCTCCAGGAAAGCCTGACAACCCTGGGTCAGGCCGCTTCCGTACGGAACAGCCGGCGGATCCGGGCGGCTGTCTCGTCCGGACGGTAGAGGTCCGCCCAGACCAGGCGGATGCACCGCCATCCCGTGAGCTCGCAGATGAGCGACTCGCGTGCCTTCTCGCGGAGCACACAGTCCGTCACGCTCTCGCCCAGGCGCCGGCGCTCCTCGTACTTGACCCTGCCATCGAACTCGAGGAACACACCCAGCGTCGGCCACGCCAGGTCCACGCGCGCGATCTCGCGTCCATGTGCGTCGTGGATCGCGTAGTTCGGGATCGGAGCCGGCAGCTGTTGGGCCCAACAAAGGAACCGTGAACGCGTCTCGCCGACGGACTCCGACCGTCCGTCCGCCAGCCGCAGGACCAGGTCGGTGGTGAGCGTCCGTGGCCACTCGGTCATCGATGCATACCGCTCGCGCAGCAGCTCCGGCGTCGTGAGCCTGCGGTGCAGCAGGTGGTCGATCTCGACGAGCGCGTGCTCGACGTCCAGCACGGTGGTCAGCTCGAGTGCGGTCCTGGTGGCACTCATCGTCGTGACACCGTCGAGGTGGACGACGTCCCCCGGCTGGAGCCGGCCTCGGTGCTGCACGATGCCTGCTTCCGCGCGACCCGCCCGGTGGTCCGTCCGCGTGAGGTGGACCTGCGTCATGTCCAGGTCCCACATCGGAGCGCCGTGCTCGTTCGCAGCACTGATGTGGCTCAGCGCGACGTCGGTGCGCGCCTGTCGCAGGGCAGCGCGGCACAGCACGGCGTACCTGTCGTTCGGGCTCAGGTCGGCCCAGGCGTCGCCCAGGACATAGGCACCTCTTCGCACACGCACCCACGCGCCGGACTTCACGAGCATCGAGATGGCGTGGTCGTGGTAGCCGAGCGCCAAGGCTTCGTGGCGGGTGAAGACGCCATGGTCCGAGATGAGCTTGCGCAGCCGGAACTCCATCGCGCCACCGTCGCATCGCCTGACGTGCTGCGTAGGCCGAACCGCGTCCGCCTGTGGATAGACGCACGATCGTCTGACCTGTGGACAGCTCACGGCTCTGATGGGCGTACGAAACCGCGCCTCAGCCGCGCGACCCCACGACGTTGTCAGGCTCTTCCGGACGTTGTCAGGCCGTGCACGGGTCGACAAGCTCAGCGATCCCCGGCTGACCGGGGATCGCTGAAGAGGAGCGGAGCGGAGCGACCCCCGAGGACCTACCAGGCCTGGAGGGCGGCGGTGCGGCGGGAGGCCTCGGCCATCTCGGCAGCCTTGAGCGAGGCCTCGTCGAGGCGCCCGTGCTGCTCCCACCACTGCTGGCCGGACTCGGGGAGGGTGTGGATCGGGTCGTAGTACTCGTAGTAGCGCGACAGGGCCTCGACGTCGTCGGCCTCGATCGAGGTGCGGTAGTTCTTCGTCCAGTAGGAGATGCCGTGCTCGGTGTCGTAGTCGGCGTTCTGGTGCACCCAGCGCTTGCCGACGAACGGCACGTCGCACACGATGCGCGGCGTCGCGAAGCCCGGCAGGTAGCCCATGATGTGGTGCTGCAGACGCTGGGCGTCGGCGAGCGAGACCCGCCAGTGCTCCGAGAACGGGATCATGTCGCACATGTAGAAGTAGTAGGGCATGATCTGCGCGCCGTCGAGGAGCCGGAAGCACAGGTCGAGCAGGGCGTGCGGGTCGGCGTTGACGCCGTCGAGCAGCACCCCCTGGTTGCGTACGTCGCGCAGGCCGGCGTCGAGCATCGCCCGCGAGGCCTCGGCCACGATCGGCGTGATGGAGTTCGCGTGGTTGGCGTGGGTGTGCATCGCCAGCGAGACGCCGCGCGAGCGGGCGACGGCGGCGACGCGGGCGACGCCCTCGACCACGTCGGGCTGCAGCCAGTGCTGCGGCAGGCCGATGAGGGCCTTGGTCGCGAGCCGGATGTCGCGGATGTTGTCCACCTCGAGCACCGACATCAGGAACGCCTCCAGGCGCGGCCACGGCATGTTGGCGACGTCGCCACCGGAGACCACGACATCGCGCACGGACGGCGTACGACGCAGGTAGTCGATCATGTCGCCGAGCCGGTCGTTGGGCTTGCCGGCGAACTTCAGCTTGTCGATGACCGCGGTCGAGTTGCCGACGAGGTCCATGCGGGTGCAGTGGCCGCAGTACTGCGGGCACGTCGGCAGCAGCTCGGCGAGCACCTTGGTGGGGTAGCGGTGGGTGAGGCCCTCGGTCGCCCACATGTCGTGCTCGTGGAGCGAGTCGCGCGCGGCGTGGGGGTGGGAGGGCCAGTCGGTGCGGCGGTCGCTGAAGACCGGGACCATGTAGTGGCGCACCGGGTCGGCGTAGAACGCCTCGGTGAGCGAGCCCGGGCCCGCCGGCGTCACGGTCGGCACCATCGTGTTCATCATCTGCGGCGGCACGAGCATCGACATCGTGGCCCGCTCGGCCTGGTCGCGCTCGAGGTCGGCGTAGAAGCGCTCATCGAGGAGGTCGCCCATCAGCTCGCGGAGCTGCTTGACGTTCTTGATGCAGTGGGCGCGCTGCCACTGGACGGAGGCCCAGTCCGCAGCGGTCACGTCGGACCAGCCCGGGAAGCGCGTCCAGTCGGGCTCGACGAGCTCGACCCGCTGGTAGGGGTAGGGCTGGCCGGTGGCGAGTGCCTCCTCCAGCGAGGTGGCGGTCTCGATGCTCATGGGTTCTCCTCGCGGTGGCCCCGGACCGCGGTGGGCGGCGGGGGTCAGGTCTGACGGCGCGCCGGTTGTGTGTGCGGCGACACATCTGGGAGAGTACGTGGAGAACATGCGGCGCGTCCAATGCCACGCCGCAAGATTTGCGGTTCTACGCGACGAACCTAGAAGGATGCCCTGCATGAACACCTCCTCGGACATCCAGGCGGACGTCCGCACCAGCGACCCGACCGGCCTGCACCGTGTCCTCGACGACGGAGCCGTGCTGCCCCAGGCCGCCCGGCGGCTCGACACCCGCGCGGAGCTCTGGCCCGACGAGGTGCGCATCCGCGTCGAGCGGCTCAACCTCGACGCCGCGTCGTTCCGCCAGCTCGAGCGCAAGCACACGAAGTACGGCGAGAAGCACGGCGACGCCGTCCGCGCCGAGGTGCTCGACATCGTCGCCACCCGCGGCAAGATGCAGAACCCCGAGACCGGCTCCGGCGGGATGCTCGTCGGCACGGTCGAGGAGGTCGGTCCCGAGTCGCCGCTCGGCCTCGCGGTGGGGGACCGCGTCGCGACCCTGGTCAGCCTCACGCTGACCCCGCTCGTCATCGAGGACGGCCTGGCCCGCTGGGACGGCGACAGCGAGCAGGTGCCGTGCGACGGATACGCCGTGCTGTTCGGCCGCTCGATCGCCGCCGTCATCCCCGACGACCTCGACCCGGCCCTCTCGCTCAGCGTGATGGACGTCTGCGGCGCTCCGGCTCTCACCGCCCGCCTCGTGGAGGAGTACGTCGCCCGCGGGCACGCCCCGGTCGTCGCGGTCATCGGGGGAGCGGGCAAGTCCGGCTCCCTCAGCCTGGCCGCCGCCCGCAAGTCCGGCGCCTCCCGCACGATCGGCGTCGTGCCCCACGAGGCCGAGCACGACCTCCTCACCGCCGCCGGCCTCGCCGACGCCGTCGCGGTCTCCGACGCCCGCGACCCGATCGCGCTGCGGGACGCCGTCACCGCCGCCGGCGGGCCGGCCGACGTCACCGTCGTGTGCGTCGACGTCCCCGGGTGTGAGGGCGGCGCGATCCTCGCCACCGCCGAGGGCGGCACCGTGATCTTCTTCTCCATGGCCACCAGCTTCAGTGCCGCCGCCCTGGGCGCCGAGGGCCTGGCCGCCGACGTGCGGATGCTCGTCGGCAACGGCTACGTCCCCGGCCACGCGGCCTACGCGATGGAGCTGCTGCGGGGCGACGCCGGTGTCCGCGGACTCTTCGAGCGGAGGATCTGACATGGCCCGCCCCACGAGCGCCCTCGGCATCGACCGCGGCGACGTACGCCGTGCCCGCACGCTGGCCCGCCAGGTCGGCAAGCCGATCGTCGACCTCGCCCAGCGCCACACCACGGTGAGCGTCGAGCGCGCCACCCTGCGGCTGGCCGGGCTCGGCGGCGCCGACCCGGACGGCACCCCGTGGGTCAACCGGCTCGCCGACGTCGTACGCGCCGACGTCGGGCTCGAGCACGGCGTCAGCCTGCCGGTGTGGGACGCCCTGCTCCGAGGCGAGGGTGACGACCTGCTCACGCTCGCCCAGAAGGCGGCCGCCGGCTCGGTGACGTTCCGCGTGCCCGAGGGCAAGGACGCGAAGCGCGCGAGCACTGCCGCCCGCAAGGCGGTCGGGGCCGGCATCAAGCAGGTCGACCGGCAGCGTGTCGCCCGCGAGCGGATGATCGCGAAGGTCGGGGACGCCCCGAGCAAGCCCTGGATCTACCTCATCGTCGCCACCGGCGACATCCACGAGGACATCCCGCAGGCGCAGGCCGCCGCCCGCGAGGGTGCCGACGTCATCGCCGTGATCCGCTCGACCGGCCAGTCGCTGCTCGACTTCGTCCCGGAGGGCGCCACCCGCGAGGGCTTCGCCGGCACCTACGCCACCCAGGAGAACTTCCGCCTGATGCGGGCCGCCCTCGACGAGACGTCGAGGGAGCTCGGTCGCTACGTCCGCCTCACCAACTACGCCTCCGGGCTGTGCATGCCGGAGATCGCGGCGCTCGCCGGGCTCGAGCGGCTCGACATGATGCTCAACGACTCGATGTACGGGATCCTCTTCCGCGACATCAACCCGATCCGCACCTTCGTCGACCAGCGCTTCAGCCGCCAGGTCCACGCCCGCGCGGGGATCATCATCAACACCGGCGAGGACAACTACCTCACCACCGCCGACGCGATCGAGGCCGCCCACACGGTCACGACGAGCCAGCTGCTCAACGAGTACTTCGCCAAGGAGGCCGGGCTCGAGGACTGGCAGCTCGGCCTGGGCCACGCCTTCGAGATCGACCCCGAGGTGCCCGACTCGTTCCGGCTCGAGCTGGCCCACGCCATGCTCGCCCGCGAGCTGTTCCCGGACGCGCCGCTCAAGTGGATGCCGCCCACCCGGCACATGACCGGCGACATCTTCAAGGGCTACCTGCTCGACGGCTTCTTCAACCTCGTCGGCGCCATGACCGGCCAGGGCATCCTGCTCGTCGGCATGATGACCGAGGCGGTCGTGACGCCGTGGATCTCTGACCGCGACCTGGCCCTGCAGAACGTCCGCTACGTGATGAACGCCGCCGGCAACCTGCGCGAGGACTTCCACCCCTCGCCCGACGGCTTCATCGCCTCGCGCGCCCGGGAGGTGCTGGGCGAGGCGATCGGCCTGCTCGAGGACATCAAGGCCGACCGCAGCGTGCCGGGGGAGCCGCCGCTGCTCTCGGCGATCGCCGACGGCACCTTCGGCCTGATGAAGCGCCCGGCCGACAAGGGCAGGGGCCTCGACGGCGTCGCCGAGAAGGCGCCCGACTACTACAACCCGGCGACCGAGATCCTGGAGGAGAAGTGAGTCTGATCCGCCCGTATGGCGACACGACCGGCGACGGCATGGTGCAGCTGTCGTTCACCCTCCCGATCGAGCACTCCAAGGTCGCCGAGGGCGCTGCCGCGCAGCTGGCCAACAAGATGGGCATGGACCCGGCCCTGGTCGTCCACGCCAAGCCGATGGGGGAGGGCTTCACCTTCTTCGTCGTCTACGGCCGGGTCAACCACCTCGTCGACCCCAGCACGGTCGAGGTCGTGGAGCGCGACTACCCGCTGCTGACGCCCAAGGAGGCCAACGCCGCGATCAAGCGGTCGATGCGGCGCCGCCTGGTGGTCGTGGGCGGCTGCATCGGCACCGACGCCCACACCGTCGGCATCGACGCGATCCTCAACATCAAGGGGTTCGCCGGGGAGAAGGGCCTGGAGTACTACCGCGAGCTCAAGGTCGTGAACCTCGGCGCCCAGGTCTCCGTCCCGCAGCTCGTCGAGGCCGCCCGCGAGGAGAAGGCCGACGCCGTGCTCGTCTCGCAGGTGGTCACCCAGCGCGACGCCCACCTGCTCAACACACGTGAGATGTCCGCGGCCTTCCGCGAGGCCTACCCGGCCGCCAAGCGCCCCCTGCTCGTCGTCGGCGGACCCCGCTTCGACGAGACGATGGCCGGCGAGCTCGGTGTCGACCGCGTCTTCAGCAGGGGTACGACGCCGGGCGAGGTCGCGTCGTTCATCGTCCACCGACTCACCCAGGAGAAGGCCTCATGAACGACCGCACCGGCACCGTGGTCACCCACCGCCGCTACGTCCCCTACTCCCACGCCCACTACGCCGGCAACCTCGTGGACGGGGCCTACAGCCTCGGCCTGTTCGGCGACGTGGCCACGGAGATGTGCATCGTCCTCGACGGCGACGAAGGGCTGTTCGCGTCCTACTCCGACGTCCAGTTCCGGGCGCCCGTCCGGGCCGGCGACGTCCTCGAGATCACCGCGACGCTGGTGAAGGAGGGGACCCGCAGCCGGGTGATGGACTTCGCCGTGAACGTCGTCGGGAGGGGCGTTCCGAGCGACGCCGCACCGGGGCGCGCGGACGTCCTGGACCCGCCGGTGGTCGCCACGACCGCCACGGGCACGGTCGTCGTCCCGCCCACACCGCGCGACTGATACCCCATCGTCGGCGTGTCATGCGCCGACACGCCGACGGGGCTGAGATTTGTCGGACGAGTTTCGCCCGGCCCCCGGTCCGTTGACCTGCAGGAACGCACGTCGTCGCAGGTCAGGGACGTGTTGACACCTCCTCGCGAGGACGAGAGGGTTCCGGGGTCCGCCTGTGCAGCTCGCGGGTGGCGCCTTCGGCAGAGCGGAGACGAGCGTGGGGCACGCGGAGCCAGCGGTGCCCACCGCCCGTCGACCGGTCGACGGCGCCCCGCGGGGGCTGGATGCGGGAGGGACCACAGGGCCGTAGACAACTTCGCGCGCTCGTCAGCCAGACGAGTGCGTGTTGGTCCGAAGCCCCCCGGTTCCTCCCGCACCGCTGCAGGCGCTCGATCCTCCCCATCGGGCCGTCGGCTACGGTCTGTGCGTGTTGCTCCGCTGCCTCCTCGCCCTCGCCGGCGGGCTCGTGCTGGCGGCGGCGTTCGAGCCGGTCGGCTACTCGTGGCTGATGCCCCCCGCGATCGCGGTGCTCGTCCTGTGCGTGCGCGGCCTGGAGCCGCGTCGGGCGTGGCTCCCGAGCCTGGTCTTCGGGGTGGGTTTCGTCTACGCCGTGATGGTCTGGATGCGCTCGGTCGGCACGGACGCCTGGATCGCGATGTGCGCCATGGAGGCGGCCTTCTTCGTGCCCCTCGGCATCGGGATCTCGTGGAGCATGCGGGTGCGCGCGTGGCCGGTCCTCGCCGCGCTGTGGTGGGTCGGGGTCGAGACGTTGCGCAGCGGGTTCCCCTTCAGCGGGATGCCGTTCGGCCGGCTGGTCTACGCGACGGCCGGCACCCCGTGGGCCGACGCCCTGCCGTGGATCGGCATGGTCGGCGTCAGCTTCCTCGTCGCGCTGACGGGCACGACGCTCGCGTGGGTCGTGCTGCAGGTGCGCTCGCCCACCCGCACGACGTACGCCGTCGTGGCCGGGCTGGCCGTGGTGACCCTCGCGCCCGCCCTCGTGCCGTTCCCACTCGAGCGCAGCGGCACGGCCACGGTCGCGGCCGTGCAGGGCGACGTGCCCGGCACGGGCCTCAACGTGCCGGCCGTCCACCGCGAGGTGACGGCCAACCACGTGCGGCTCACCGAGGACCTCGCTGACGCGGTCGCCGCGGGGGAGAAGCCGCTCCCCGACTTCGTGGTCTGGCCGGAGAACTCCACGGCCGTCGACCCGTTCCTCGACACCGAGGTCCACGCCGGCATCGTCGCGGCCTCCGACGCGATCGGCGTGCCGATCCTCGTGGGCGGCACCAACAGCAACCCGCTCGACGACACCCAGGTGCTCAACCAGGGGATCGTCTACCAGCCGGGCCTCGGCAGCGGCGACCGCTACACCAAGCGGCACCCGGTGCCCTACGGCGAGTACATCCCCTTCCGCGGCAGCAGCTGGATGCCGTCGACCTACGGCCGGCTCACCGAGGTCCCGCGCGACATGGTCCGCGGCACCAGCCTGGAGCCGATCCGGATCGGCGGCCTGCGTGTGGCCGACGCGATCTGCTTCGACGTGGCCTACGACGAGGGCATCGCCGGCCAGGTGTCGCGAGGCGCCGAGCTGGTCACGGTGCAGACGAGCAACGCGATGTTCAGCCGCACCGGCCAGCTCGCGCAGCAGTTCGAGATCAGCCGTCTGCGGGCGCAGGAGACCGGACGCTGGGTGGTGGTGGCCGCGATCAACGGCATCTCCGGCGTCGTACGCCCCGACGGCACCGTCGTCGCCTCGGTCCCGGCGCGCGGGCAGGAGGTCCTCGTGGAGGACGTCGGCCTCAGCACGACCCGCACCCTCGCCGTCCGGCTCGGCGTCTGGCCGGGACGACTCGTGATGCTCTTCCTCGTCCTGCACACAGCGGTGGTGCTCATCACCTATCGTCGTCGCCGGCAGCGCGACCGCGTCGGCCACGAGCTGCAGCAGCCCCTGCAGCCCCCGCAACCAGTGGAGCGAGGTACGCCCGCGTGAGTGTCGACGGCCTTGGCCGCTGCGTGATGGTCGTCCCGACCTACAACGAGTCGGAGAACCTCGAGTGGATCGTCGGGCGGCTGCGTGCCGCCCAACCCGGCGTCGACGTGCTGGTCGTCGACGACAACAGCCCCGACGGCACCGGTGACCTCGCCGACCGCCTGGCGGCCGCCGACCCGGCCGTGAAGGTCGTGCACCGCACCGAGAAGGCCGGACTGGGCGCCGCGTACCTCCACGGCTTCGACGTCGCGCTCCGCGCGGGCTACGACGTCATCGGCGAGATGGACGCCGACGGCTCCCACCAGCCCGAGCAGCTGCAGCGGCTCCTCGACGCGCTGCACACCGCCGACCTCGTGATCGGCTCGCGCTACGTCCCGGGCGGGTCGGTGGTCAACTGGCCCGTCCAGCGTCTGCTGCTCTCGCGCGGCGGCAACCTCTACGTCCGGCTGCTGCTCGGCATCCGCGTCAAGGACGCCACCGCTGGCTACCGCCTGTTCCGTCGTACGACGCTCGAGGCGATCGACCTTGGCTCGGTGAGGTCTACTGGATACGTGTTCCAGACCGACCTCGCCTACCGCACCGTGAGCCGTGGCCTCCGCCTGACGGAGGTGCCGATCGAGTTCATCGAGCGCGAGCGCGGCGACTCCAAGATGAGCGGGCACGTCGCGAGCGAGTCGCTGCGGATGATCACCCGGTGGGGGCTCTCCGAGCGTCGCCGGCAGCTTCGACGGGCCAGGGCGCGGGCATGACCGCTCCCACCCCGCCCACAGGTCCGCGACGCCGCCGCCGATGGGTGCGCCCGGTCCTCGCCGTCGCGTTCGTCGTCGTGCCGCTGGTCGAGATCTGGGCCATCCTGCAGGTCGGCCAGCTCGTCGGACCCTGGTGGACCATCGTCCTGCTCGTCCTCGACAGCATGCTCGGCGCATGGCTGATCAAGCGTGAGGGCGGTCGCGCGTGGATCGCCCTGCGCGAGGCGCTCCAGAGCGGCCGGATGCCCGCCCGCGAGATCGCCGACGGAGCCCTGATCCTCATCGGCGGCACGCTGATGCTCAGCCCCGGCTTCGTCCTCGACATCGCCGGGATCGTGCTGATCCTGCCGTTCACCCGGCCGGTGGCACGCCGACTGCTCACCAAGCTGGTCGAGCGCCGTCTGGTGGTGGCGCCCAGCTTCGGTACGCCGTTCGGACGCCCGGGGGGCGGACCGGGGTTCGGCCCCGGGTTCGGAACCGGTTTCGGTCCCGGAGACGACGAACGCCCCGGACCGGGGCCCGGAGGCCCGGTGGTCCGGGGCGACGTCGTCGAGTGAAGGGTCTCGCAGGCACCTGTCAGGTGATCAGCTGACCCGCTTCTTCTTGTTGGCGCGGTGCAGGTGCGCCGGGCCGATCTCGCCGCCGCGCAGCAGCTCGAGGCGCTCCTTGAGGATGTCCTCGAGCTCCTTCTCCGAGCGACGCTCCAGGAGCATGTCCCAGTGCGTACGAGCCGGCTTCTCGACCTTGGCCTCCGGGAGGATGCCCGCGGTGCTCAGCGCCTCGGCGCCGCAGCGCGGGCACTCCCACACTGCCGGGATGTCGGCCTCGACCGACATCGTGACCTCGAAGTCATGTCCTTGCTTGCACCGGTAACCGACCTGCTGACGAGCTGCGAACTCGATGCCGCGCTCATCCTCGAAACTCTGGCCGCCGAGCCGTGCGCCACGTAGTGTGCGCTCCGCCACCGTGCCCACCTCCATTGGGTTGCTGACACCCGTTGTGTTGTGTTCGGGTTCTCCAGGTGCAACGAGCCAGACCGTGGATCGTGACGCCGCTCATGACGACGCGGCTCGGCTGCGCCTGGAACTTCTACGATCTTCAACGGTAGCGGGGACACCACAATTCCGTGGATTCGTGGTGGTGTGGGCCACGCTCAGGCGAGACGAACTTCACCCCAGGGGGTGATGTCTGCCTTCCGGGGTGCAGGTCGTCGGTCGCTCAGATCACGGCGGGCACGTCGTTGCCGGCCTCGCGGATGCCCCGCTCGGTGTCGACGCGGGTCAGCAGCAGCCCACCGATGACGAAGAAGGCGATCAGGGCGAACAGCGCCGGCCGGTAGGAGTCCGTGATGGCCAGCACGATGCCGAAGGTCGCGGTGCCGAACCACGACGTCCCGCGATCCATCGCGTGGTAGAAGCTGAAGTACTCCGCCTCCTTGCCCCGGGGGATCAGGAGCGAGAAGTACGACCGGGCGAGCGCCTGGGTGCCGCCGAGCACGATGCCGATCGCGACGCCCATCAGCAGGAAGAGCGCGACGTTGCCGGCGGGCAGGAACAGGCCCGCGGTCACGATGACGCACCAGATCACGAGGCCCATCAGGATGGTCCGCTTGGCCCCGATCCGGCCCGCGAGCCGGCCGAAGAGCAGCGCACCGCCGAAGGCGACGAACTGCACCATGAGGATGGTCGCGATCAGGATCGTCTGGCCGTGGCCGAGCTCCTCGGAGCCGTAGACCGACGCGGAGGCGATGACGGTCTGGATCCCGTCGTTGAAGAACAGGTAGGCGATCAGGAACGTCAGCGCCATCGGGTACTGGCGCATGTCGCGCAGGGTGGCGACGAGCTGGCCGAAGCTGCGGCGGATCGCGTTGCCCTCGACCTGCTCCACGGCCACGGGCGGGTGGTCGTTGAGCCGGAGGTAGGGGATGAAGGTGAACCCGGCCCACCACACGGCGGCCGACAGCATGCACAGGCGGGCGGCGAGCGCCTCGTCGAGCCCCAGGGCCTCGTGGCCGAGGTAGACCGCCAGGTTGAGCACGAGCAGGAGGCCGCCGCCGAGGTAGCCGAACGCCCAGCCGCGCGAGGAGACCCGGTCCCGGTCGTCCTCGTCGGAGATGAGCGGGAGGATCGAGTCGTTGACCACGCCGGCCGCGCCGAAGAACAGGTTGCCCAGCACGATGCCGACGGCGGCGAGCTGCCAGTTGTCACCGGTGGCGAAGAAGATCAGGGCGGCGAAGAACGAGCCGATCCAGGCCAGGGTCGCCAGCAGCCGCTTCTTGTTCGCGACACGGTCGGCGTACGCCCCCAGCGGCGGCAGGACCAGCGCGGACAGGATCGTGGAGACCGTGATCAGCCAGAAGAACAGCGAGTCCGGCGGGAGCGAGAGCCCGGCCACCTCGAAGCGGCCGTCCTCGCCGCCGACGGCGTTCTCGGCGAGGTTGATGAAGTACGGGCCGAAGAAGACGGTGCCGATGGTGGTCGTGTAGGCGCTGTTGGCCCAGTCGTACCAGTACCAGGCCTTCTGCTCCCGGGCCTGCTCCAGCGGCTTGAGGTTGGCGATCCCGCCGTCCACGTCGGTCATGCGTTCCCCTCCATGCGGTCCCCGGACCTCACAGGTCGGGGCCGTTCCACTGTCCGCGTGCGCGGAGCACGTCCCTGAGTATGTCCGTGCGATCGGTCATGATGCCGTCGACACCACGGTCCAGGAGGGCGTTCATCTCAATTGGGTCGTCGATGGTCCACACGTGCACCTGGACGCCTACCGCCTGCGCCCGTCGTACGAGCCCGCGTGAGACCACGAGCACCCGACCGCGGCGGTGGGGCACCTGCAGCGCCACCGGCCGACCGCGGGTGAGCCACCGGGCGAGCCGGGCGCTGGGGGAGAGCACGTAGGCGACCACCTCGAGCGGGTGGGCGGACGTGGCCACCCGGCCTCCCGTGCGCCGGCGGAACGCGTTCATCCGGCGGCCGGAGAACGAGCCGACCAGCACCCGGTCCCACGCCTGGTGCTCCTCGATGAACTCCGCGAGCGAATCGACCGCGTCCTCGGACTTGATGTCGATGTTGAACCGCGCGCCCGGGAGGGCGTCGAAGAGGTCGGCCAGGGTCGGCACCCGCTCCCGCCCGCCGATCATCGCCTGCTGCACCTCGTCGTACGTCGAGTCCGCGATGCTGCCGGTGCGGTCGGTCACCCGGTCCAGGACCGTGTCGTGGAAGGCCAGCAGCACCCCGTCGCTGGTCACGTGGACGTCGGTCTCGAGGTAGGTGTAGCCCAGCTCCACCGCATGGGTGAACGCCGCGAGCGTGTTCTCGAGGCCCTCGATGTCCGGGTGGTAGGCGCCGCCGCGATGGGCGAAGGCCAGCGGGCGTCGGGCGTCGAGGTAGGCCGGTCCAGTCGGGTGCGGTGGTTCCACGCGAGAAGTATGGGGGTCAGCGGTACCGTCGGGGGATGGAGAGCATGACGTGTCCCCGGTGCGGTGTCGAGATGGATCAGCGGACCCTTGGCGAGGCGACGGTCAGCTCGTGCCCCGAGGGGCACGGGGTGTTCCTCGCGCGCGCCGACCTGGGCATGCTGGTCGAGGCCGAGAACGACTGGCACCGCAACGCGGGCCAGCACACCGCACCCCTGCCCCGCATCACCGCTGACATGACCGCCCCGCCTGCCGCCGGCAAGGTCTCACGTGCCTGGGTGGAGACCCTTTTCAACTGAGCGTGACGGTCGCTGCGCGACCTCCTCAACCAGCGAGAGCTGGTGTCAGATGTCCCGGAAGGTCTCGATGTTGGCGCCGAGCTCGTTGAGGCGCTCGGCGAGGTCCTCGTAGCCGCGGTGGATGACGTACGTCGAGCGCAGCACGCTGCGGCCCTTCGAGGCGAGCATCGCGATGAGCAGCACGACGGCCGGGCGCAGGGCGGGCGGGCAGACGATCTCGGCGCCGGAGAAGTGCGTCGGGCCCTCGATCAGCACGCGGTGCGGGTCGAGGAGCTTGACCTGGGCGCCGAGCTTGTTGAGCTCGGTGAGGTAGATGGCGCGGTTCTCGTAGACCCAGTCGTGCAGCAGCGTCTGGCCCTCGGCCACGGCGGCGATCACGGCGAAGAACGGCAGGTTGTCGATGTTGAGGCCGGGGAACGGCATCGGGTGGATCTTGTCGAGCGGCGCGCGGAGCTCGGAGGGATGCGTGGTGATGTCGACCAGCCGGGTCTCACCGTTGAGCGCGGCGTACTCGGGGGAGCGGTCGTAGCGGAAGCCCATCTCCTCCAGGGTCGCGAGCTCGATCTCGAGGAACTCGATCGGCACCCGGCGGATGGTGATGGAGGACTTGGTGACGATGGCGGCCGCGAGGAGCGACATCGCCTCGATCGGGTCCTCGGCGGGGGCGTAGTCGACGTCGACGTCGATGGACGACCTGCCCGTGACCTTGAGCGTCGTGGTGCCGATGCCCTCCACCACGACGCCGAGGCGCTGGAGGTAGAAGCACAGGTCCTGGACCATGTAGTTGGACGAGGCGTTGCGGATCACCGTGGTGCCCGGGTGGAGGGCGGCCGCCATCAGCGCGTTCTCGGTGACCGTGTCGCCGCGCTCGGTCAGCACGATCGGGCGGGACGGCTCGATGGTGCGGTTGACGCTGGCGTGGTAGCTGCCGTCGCTCGCCTTGACCTCGAGCCCGAAGGGACGCAGCGCCGACATGTGCGGCTCGACTGTGCGCTCACCGAGGTTGCAGCCGCCGGCGTAGGGGAGGTCGAACTCGTCGTAGCGGTGCAGCAGCGGGCCGAGGAACATGATCACCGAGCGCGTCCGTCGTGCTGCCGTCTCGTCGATCGCGGCCAGGTTGAGGTCCGCGGGCGGGATGATCTCCAGGTCGTTGTCGTCGCCCACCCAGCGGGTGGCCACGCCGAGGGAGTTGAGCACCTCGAGGAGGCGGTTGACCTCCTCGATGCGCGCGACCTTGCGCAGCGTCGTACGACCCTTGTTGAGCAGGGAGGCGCACAGCAGCGCCACGCCGGCGTTCTTGGAGGTCTTGACGTCGATCGAGCCGGACAGCGTCGTCGGACCGTCGACGCGCAGGTGGGTGGGCCCCGCGCCCAGGGCGACGATCTCCGAGTCGAGGGCCGCGCCGATGCGCGCGAGCATCTCGAGCGAGAGGTTCTGGTGGCCCTTCTCGATGCGGTTGATGGCGCTCTGGCTCGTGCCGAGCAGCTCTGCCAGCTGGTGCTGGGTGAGCCCGCGGTGCTTGCGGGCGTCGCGGATGAGGTTGCCGATGCGACCCTTGTAGTCAGCCATGCCGATCACGGTATCTCAGATATGAGATAAAGCCAGATCGGCACTCCGGGGTCGGACTGGGACGCTCGCCCCCAGGGAGGGGTCGGCTGCCGACCGCCGTGGCAGGATCGCCGCATGCGTGCAACCACCATCCATGCGCCCGGTGACATCCGCTTCGAGGACGTGCCCGACCCGCGGATCGAGCAGCCCACCGACGCCATCGTCAAGGTGGTCGCGGGCTGCATCTGCGGCTCCGACCTGTGGCCCTACCGCGGCGAGAACGACGTCACGGCGGGCTCGACCATCGGCCACGAGTGCGTCGGCGTCGTGGAGGAGGTGGGCTCGGACGTCTCGACCACCAAGGTCGGCGACTTCGTGATCGTGCCGTTCTGCCACTGCGACAACACCTGCGCCCACTGCCGTGCCGGCATGCAGTCGGCGTGCGTCAACCTCGGGGTCACCCAGAGCGGACAGGGCGAGTACGCCCGGGTGACCCAGGCCGACGGCAGCCTCGTCGCCACGGACGGGATGCCCGACGACGCGCTCATCCCGTCGCTGCTGGCCCTGACCGACGTGATGGCGACCGGGTGGCACGCCGCGGTCGCCGCAGGCGTGCAGCCCGGCCACACCGTCGTCGTGGTCGGCGACGGCGCGGTGGGCCTCAGCGGCGTCCTGGCCGCGGCCCAGATGGGCGCCGAGCGCGTGATCGCGATGTCGCGCCACGAGCCCCGCCAGGAGATCGCCCGCGCCTTCGGGGCGACCCACGTGGTCGCCGAGCGCGGCAAGGAGGGGGAGGCGCGCATCGCCGACCTCACCGACGGGGTGGGGGCCGACGCCGTCCTCGAGTGCGTCGGCACCGACGGCGCGATGAAGACGGCCTTCACTGTCGCCCGCCCGGGCTCGACCGTCGGCTTCGTCGGCGTGCCCCACGGTGTGGAGCTGCCGGTGCGCCGGATGTTCCAGAAGAACGTCGGCCTCGCCGGAGGCATGGCTCCCGTGCGTCGCTACCTGCCCGACCTGCTCGACCGCGTGCTGTCGGGTGCGATCGACCCGGGCAAGGTCTTCGACCTGACGCTGCCGATGGCCGAGTCGGCCGAGGGCTACAAGGCGATGGACGAGCGCCGCGCGATCAAGGTGCTCCTCCACCCATGACGACACCCGACGACCGACTGCTCCTGGGCCCGCTGCTCCGCTACGTCGACGAGACGTCGGCGAGCATCTGGGTCGAGACGGCCGCTCCCGCGGCCGTCACCGTCACCCGGGGCGCCGCCTCGGCAACCGCCCAGACGTTCGTGGTCCACGACCACCACTACGCCATCGTCGAGCTCGACGGCCTCGAGCCCGGCACCACCGACGCGTACTCCCTCGCGATCGACGACGACCGGGTCTGGCCGCCCGCGGGGTCGCCGTTCCCGGACCCCGTCATCGCCACCCTCGAGGCGGGACGTCCCCTCCACCTGTCGTTCGGCTCCTGCCGCACCTCGGTCTCCCACGACGAGAAGGGGAACAAGACCCACGGCGTCGACGCCCTGCGCGCGTGGGCGCTGCGCGTCGCCGGCCAGGTCGAGGCCGCCGACCCGTCCGACGCCGACCTCGACCCGGACCGGCTGCCCGACCTCGTGCTCTTCCTCGGCGACCAGGTCTACGCCGACGAGACCACCGACGCGATGCGGGAGTTCATCGAGTCGCGGCGCGACATCGAGCAGGCGCCCTGGACCGAGCTGAAGGACTACGAGGAGTACGCCCACCTCTACAAGCTCGCGTGGTCCGACCCCGCCAACCGGTGGCTGCTGTCGACCGTGCCCAGCGCGATGATCTTCGACGACCACGACATCCGCGACGACTGGAACACCTCGATGGACTGGCGCCGCGAGATGGAGGCCACGTCGTGGTGGCACGGTCGCATCGTCTCCGGCCTGGCGTCGTACTGGGTGTACCAGCACCTCGGCAACCTGTCGCCCGCCGAGCGGGAGAAGGACGAGGTGTACGCGCAGGTGCTGGCACACCGTGGCGACGCCGAGCAGGACCTCGGTCCGTTCCTCGACGAGTTCGCGGACCGGGTCGACCAGCAGCCCCAGACGTACCGGTGGAGCTACACCCGCGACTTCGACACGCAGGCCCGCCTCGTGGTCGTCGACTCGCGCGCAGCCCGCAAGCTCGACCCGGACGACCGCGCCCTGCTCGACGACGACGAGGCGGCCTGGCTCGACGAGCAGCTGCGCGGCGACGTCGATCACCTGCTGATCGGCACGTCGCTGCCCTTCCTGCTCGCCCGCGGCCTGCACCACCTCGAGGCGTTCAGCGAGGCGCTCGCGCAGGGCGCGTGGGGAGAGCGCGGCGGCCGGGCGGGGGAGAAGCTGCGCCAGCTGGTCGACCTCGAGCACTGGGGTGCGTTCCAGACCAGCTTCCAGCAGGTCGCCCAGCAGGCGATGGAGGTCGCTGCCGGGAAGCGCGGCCGGGCGCCGTCCACGGTCACGTTCCTCTCCGGCGACGTGCACCACAGCTACGTCAGCGAGGCCCGTCCCGCCCACGGTGGTCCGGCGTTCCGCTCGACCGTGCTGCAGGCGGTCTGCTCGCCGATCCGCAACCCGCTCTCTCGCAACATGCGTTTCGCGACGGCCGTGCTCTCCTACGGCGTCGCCGGTCCGTTGGGGCGGCTCGCGTCGAAGTCGGCGCGGGTGCCCGACGCGCCCCTCAGGTGGACCTACGCCGAGGGGCCGTGGTTCGACAACAACCTGGCCTTCCTCCGGCTGGCCGGACCGAGCCTGCGCATGTGGTGGGTCACCGGTGAGGTCGTGGACGACCACGACCGGCCGCGGCTGGCGAAGGTGGAGTCGTACGCCCTGGACGAGGACGGCAACCCGCCGCCGCGCGAGAGGTTCGTGGCCAAGGTCGGGCGTCGGGTCAGGCGGCGTGCGAAGGACGACTCGGTGCGCGAGCGCTGAGGTCCGACTCTGGGGTGGCGGCCGGCGGCTCAGGCGTTGCTGAGCATGCGGTCGCGTCCGTGGGCGCAGCTGCAGGTGTCCGAGCACGGCAGGTAGGTGTGACGACCGTGGCCGCACTCGCTGCACGGCAGGTCGTGAGAGAGGTGGACCGAGCTGGTCTCGACGGTGTCCCACATGCCGTCCACGGTCGCACCGCCGGGCGCGGTGCGGGCGGGAACCCGCCGGTAACGCCCGATCTGGGTCAGGAATGACCCGTTCGGGCCATGCCGGCGTGGCCCCGACACGCCACGCCCCGGTCCTAGGATCGCGGCATGGGCGCCCCTCCGAGCCTCGAGCTGACGCCGCGACAGGCTCGCCGCATCGCCGTGTGCGCCCAGCTGCTGGCCGCACCGCGGCCCGGCGACGTGCTCGAGGTGGTGCGACACCTCGGCTTCCTGCAGGTCGACCTCACCCGCGTCGTGGCCCAGCACGCCGACCTCGCCCTGTGGACCCGCCTCGGGAACGCGTACGAGCCGGAGGACCTCGAGGAGCTCGTCGGCGACGGCGCCCTCGTCGAGCTCCGGGCGATGCTGCTGCCCAGCGAGGACGTCGCGCTGCACCGCGCCGACATGGACGCCTGGCCCGGCGAGCCGCCCCTGAAGGAGTGGCAGGAGGACCTCGCCGACTGGGTGGCCGCCAACGACGGCTGTCGCCGCGACATCCTCGCGCTGCTGCGCGCGGAGGGCCCGACCGCCGCCCGTGACCTGCCGGACACCTGCGAGGTGCCCTGGCGCTCGACCGGGTGGACCAACGACAAGAACGTGATGAAGCTCCTCGAGTGCCTGGAGGCGCGTGGGGAGGTCGCGGTCGCCTCGCGCGAGGGGCGGGAGCGGCGCTGGGACCTCGCCGAGCGCGTCCACCCCGGCGACCCGGCCGTGCCCGCGGAGGAGGCGCACCAGACGCTTGCCGCCCGGCGACTGCGGGCGCTCGGCATCGCCCGCCCGCGGGCCCTGGAGGCGTGGGACGAGAGGTACGACGTCCGCGGCACGGGCGCGGCGGCCCGCGTCGACGGCGCGCGCGGGGTGTGGCGCGTGGACCCCGACCGGTTGGACGACCTCGACGACTTCGAGGGTCGCACCGCGATCCTGTCCCCGCTGGACCGGCTGGTCTTCGACCGGAAGCGGATGGAGGACGTGTTCGGCTTCGACTACCAGCTGGAGATGTACAAGCCCGCAGCGTCGCGCCAGTGGGGCTACTGGGCAATGCCGGTGCTCGACGGCGACGAGCTCGTCGGCAAGGTCGACGCGACGGCCGATCGAGAGGCAGGCGTGCTGATCGTCGACGCGGTGCACGAGGACGACGACTGGTCCGCGGCGCGGCGTCGGCGGGTGAATGCCGAGCTCGATGCGCTGGGGGAGTGGCTCGGGCTGGAGGTGGCGCGGTCCTGAGCGGCGCCTAGCTTCGGCGCAGGACGGCGAGGACGATCCGCTCGTCGGACTCGCCGACCGTCCCGTCGAGGTACGTGCCCTCGCCCAGCGGCGTACCCACGGTGCGGGCGACAGCGAGGTCGACCGTGCCCGCGAGCACGGTCGTGACGGCGCCGTCGTCGGTCACGGAGTCCACACGGGCGATGTCGGGCACGTCAGCGTCATCGCCACTACCGCTGCCGCGCACCTCCATGCGCGGCGGGATGTCGATCCTGCGGCCGTCCTCCTCGAAGAACATCTGCGACTGTCGCGCACCGGTGAGGATCGCTGCAACCAGGGTCCGTGCCCACACGGGGTCGCCGCACCCGTCGTAGACCCACCGTTCGCCGAGGACGGAGTGGGCGGTCGTGGTGATGAGGTGCGACTCGGCGCCGGCGAGCGGGGCGGCGCGGTAGGTCAGCGGGGTCTGCAGCACGGAGCCGTCCTCGGCTCGCCAGAGAATCGTCTCGACACCCACCTCGCCGTCGGGGTCGTCGAACCTGTACTCCGCGACCTTCCCGGCGATCGTGCGGCCCTCTGCCCACGGGCGGCTGGGCAACCAGGCCTCGACGAGCTCCTGCTTGGACGGCGACAACGTGGCCTTGTGCACGATTCCCATATCGGGACCCTAGGGCGGCGACCCCGTTTCAGTCCTGCTGCGCGGCGGACGTGTCGGCGCAGATGACGCCCCGGTTGCCCTCCTGGTCGGCGACCACGGTGAGCCCGGGCGCATCGCTGTCGTCGACGACGGTCCCGCCCGCGGCGACAGCGGCGGCGACCCGCTGCTCGACGACCTCGAGCGCCACGTAGACCTCGACGTGGAACCGCTGGCCCGAGGTCGCGTCGGCGGCGAGGTCGTCGAACCACAGGTTCGGGACGCGGCCCGTGGCGTCGCGCACCTCGTCGCTGGGCGAGCCCCGGCCCTGGGACGCGGCGTCGCCCGTCAGGAGGGCCGCCCACACGGGGGCGACCACGGCTGAGGCCGCCGCGTCGAGGCCGAGCTCGACCTCGCTGACCGAGGCGGGGTCGGCGTCCAGACCGTGCTCCGCTGCGATCTCGGTGACCCGGCGGGCGAGGTCGACGTCCTGCTGGGTCACCCACTCGACGACGTGCTCGGTGCCCTCGTCGTCGCGGTAGATCGCGTCGCCGGTGACCAGCTCGAGGTCGACCTGCCCCTGGCCGATCGTCACGCGCGGGTGGTGCCCGACCTCGTCGCCCGCCTCGCCCACCGCGGCGAGGAAGCGCACAGCGGTGGCGAAGTCCGCCGTCAGGTAGCGCGCGTGCAGTCCCTGCGCCAGCTTGCGCCACTCGGTCAGTCCGGCCTCGGCGATCTGTGCGCCCCGCAACATGTCCATGCTCCGCGACCCTAGCCCCGACGGGTCTCCGGCACCCGGCTACTCATCGAGCGTGAATCCGAGCGCCGACGCCAGCCGGCGTGGGTCGGCTGCGGCGATCGTGGCGCCCGGGTGGGTGATGGTGCCGGTGGGGTCGATCGCCGGGACGGGCTCGTGGAAGGTCAGGCAGAGGGCACGGTCGCCGTTCGTCGTGAACGAGACGCCGCGGTCGCTGAGCGACAGGTGCGGCGGACCCGCGGTGCGGTGCCACGCGAAACCACCGGAGAGCTCGGCCGAGGCGATGTTGGACCGCGGGGTCACCAGGCGCCACGGGCCGTAGCGGACGAAGAGCCACGCCGGGCCGACCTCCACCGTGGTCGAGGCCGGGGTGACGCCGAAGGCGCGTGCGGGGGCGACGTAGTTCGGTGCGAAGGCGAAGTCGAACGACTCCACGGCCTCGGGCGCACCCTCGCCGCCGGGCTCGCGCACGAGCCCGCGCAGCGCCGCACCGGCGGGCAGCCGGTAGGGCTGGAGCAGGGCAGCGGCGGGTGCAGGCACGCGGAGCATCGCCCGGCTGCCGCCGCCGGGCGCCGGGACGACGTGGTGGTCCATCGAGACCGCGGCGGGCCCACGTCCGACCCGCCAGGTCCACGACCGCAGGGCCGGGTCGACCCGGGTGACCTCGAAGTCGACGGCCACGCCGCCCGGACCGTGCACGCGACCCGTCGTACCGACGGCCAGCACGTCGTCGGACGCCTCGACCTCACGGATCAGCGGTGCCCAGGTCGGCCAGGTCTCGGGCGTGGTGAAGCGCAGCCACGACTCGTCGGCGGTGGCGGGACCGTGGGCGTCGACGAGCACGAGGCGCCCCCGCTCAGAGCTGCACGGTGTCGTTGTCGCCGAGGTCGGGCTTGTCGTCGCTGACGAGCCCCTTGGCCATCTGGACAGCGACGGCGACCTTGCCGGGGGACTCCCAGTACTCCGCCGTGGCGCCGTCGATGCGCAGCAGCACGTTGTCGGGGTCGTCCGGACCGCCGGACATGAAGGCGCCGGCGGAGGCGTCCCAGAGGTCGTGGAGCTTGGCACGGTCGTCACTGACGTGGGCGGTGCCGGTCAGCGAGACCCAGCCGGCCTTGCTGGAGTAGGACACGTTGACCCGCGGGTCGGCCTCGATGGCGCGCACCTTGTCGCTGCTGCGCTCGGTGAGGAACCAGGTGGTGCCCGGGTCCTCGAAGTCCTGCGTGCCCATCGGCGTGGAGACGAGGTGTCCGTCGAGCGACACGTAGGTCAGCACGGCGATGTCGGTCTCCTCCATGATCTCGGCAACGGTCGTGGTCCGGTCGTCGTGGGTGCTCATGTCTCGACACTGGCACGGTGGACAAACCGTGCACCCCACCCGAGGGGCGGGTGCCGGTCACACCAGGGGCGCGCGAGGCGTCGTACTGGCAGGATTGCCCCCGCCACGGGAGGGCTCGGGTCCGGCACGGCCGGCCCGTCAGACGACAGGCCACACACAGGGGAGACGCGCACCATGACCACCACACATCCGGCCGACGACCACGCGTTCCTCCGTGTCGAGGGAGCGCGGGAGAACAACCTCAAGAACGTCAGCATCGAGCTGCCCAAGCGCCGCCTGACCGTCTTCACCGGGGTGTCCGGCTCGGGCAAGAGCTCGCTGGTCTTCGCCACCATCGCGGCGGAGTCGCAGCGGATGATCAACGAGACCTACAGCGCGTTCGTGCAGGGCTTCATGCCCACCCTCGCGCGACCCGACGTCGACCACCTCGAGGGCCTCACCACGGCGATCATCGTCGACCAGGAGCGGATGGGCGCCAACCCGCGCTCCACGGTCGGCACCGCCACGGACGCCAACGCGATGCTGCGGATCCTCTTCAGCCGGCTCGGCGACCCGTACGTCGGCCCGCCGACGGCGTACTCCTTCAACGTCCCGACCCGCAAGGCGAGCGGGATGATGACCACCGAGAAGGGCGGGCGCACCGAGCGCCGGATCGCGAAGCAGGAGGTCTACCTCGGCGGCATGTGCCCGCGCTGCGAGGGCATGGGCAAGGTCAACGACATCGACCGCACGGCGCTCTACGACGAGAACAAGTCGCTCTCGGAAGGTGCGCTGACGGTGCCCGGCTACTCGATGGACGGGTGGTACGGCCGGCTGTTCGAGGGCATGGGGCTCCCGATGGACAAGCCGATCAAGTCGTTCACGAAGAAGCAGCTCGAGACGATGCTGTGGTCGGAGCCGACCAAGATCAAGGTCGAGGGGGTCAACCTGACCTTCACCGGCATGATCCCGCAGATCCAGAAGTCCATGCTCTCCAAGGACCCCGAGGCGATGCAGCCGCACATCCGTCGCTTCGTGGAGCGGGCGGTGACCTTCCAGACCTGCCCCGACTGCGACGGCACCCGCCTGACGCCGGAGGCGCGGAAGTCGAAGATCAACGACAAGTCGATCGCCGACCTGTGCGAGATGCAGATCAGCGACCTCGCCGACTGGGTGCGCGACCTCGACGAGCCGTCGGTGGCGCCGCTGCTGAAGGGCCTGCAGCACCTGCTCGACTCGTTCTCCGAGATCGGCCTGGGCTACCTCTCGCTCGACCGGCCGGCCGGCACGCTGTCGGGCGGTGAGGCCCAGCGCACCAAGATGATCCGTCACCTCGGGTCGTCGCTCACCGACATCACCTACGTCTTCGACGAGCCGACGATCGGGCTGCACCCGCACGACATCGAGCGGATGAACAACCTGCTCCTGCAGCTGCGCGACAAGGGCAACACCGTGCTCGTCGTGGAGCACAAGCCCGAGACCATCGGTATCGCCGACCACGTGGTCGACATCGGCCCCGCGGCCGGAGCAGCGGGCGGGAGCATCTGCTTCGAGGGCGACGTCGACGGCCTCCGCAGGAGCGACACCATCACCGGCAAGCACCTCGACGACCGCGCACGGCTCAAGGAGTCGGTGCGGGAGCCGTCCGGGACGATGGAGGTGCGGGGGGCGAGCACGCACAACCTGCGTGACGTGGACGTCGACGTCCCACTCGGCCTGCTGACCGTCGTCACCGGGGTCGCCGGGTCGGGCAAGAGCTCGCTGATCCACGGCTCGCTGGCCGGCCGCGACGAGGTCATCGTCATCGACCAGGGCGCGATCAAGGGGTCACGCCGGAGCAACCCTGCGACCTACACCGGTCTCCTGGATCCGATCCGCAAGGCGTTCGCCAAGGCCAACGGCGTCAAGCCCGCGCTCTTCAGCTCCAACTCCGAGGGGGCCTGCCCGACCTGCAACGGCGCCGGCGTGATCTTCACCGAGCTCGGTCCGATGGCGACGGTGGAGTCGCCGTGCGAGGAGTGCGAGGGTCGCCGCTTCCGGGCCGAGGTGCTCGAGCACACCCTGGGCGGCAAGGACATCGCCGAGGTCCACGAGATGTCGGTCGTGGACGCGCGCGCCCACTTCAGCGAGGGCGAGGCCAAGATCCCGGCCGCGGTGAAGATCCTCGACCGGCTCGCCGACGTGGGCCTGGGCTACCTCTCCCTCGGCCAGCCGCTGACCACGCTGTCCGGCGGCGAGCGCCAGCGCCTCAAGCTCGCCACGCAGATGGGGGAGAAGGGCGACGTCTACATCCTCGACGAGCCCACCACGGGCCTGCACCTCGCCGACGTGCAGAACCTCCTGGGCCTCCTCGACCGCCTCGTCGACGCCGGCAAGTCCGTCATCGTCATCGAGCACCACCAGGCCGTGATGGCCCACGCCGACTGGATCATCGACCTCGGTCCCGGGGCGGGCCACGACGGCGGCACCGTCGTGTTCGAGGGTCCGCCGGCCGACATGGTGGCGGCGAAGAAGCCGACGCTGACCGGCAAGCACCTCGCGGCCTACATCGGCGCCTGACGCTGCTGCTCGGCTGCTCCGCTAGGCCTGGCAGACCGGGCACCAGAACAGGCGCCGGGCCGCGATCTGCGTGTCCTGGACGGGCGTCCCACAGATCCGGCAAGGCAGCTCGGCGCGCCCGTAGACGTAGTGGGCGTCGATGCGGCGCGGGCGGCCCGACGGACGCTCGCGGTCGGCGGGCAGCGTCGTGATGATCCGTCCCGCCCGGACGCCGGCGCGCAGCAGCACCACGAGGTCGTCCCACAGCGCGTGCAGGACGGCCGCGTCGTGGAGGCGCCCCGGACGCAGCGGGTCGAGCCGCTGCCGGAAGAGCACCTCGGCGCGGTAGACGTTGCCGACGCCGGCCACGACCGACTGGTCCATCAGGAGGGTGGCGACCGGGGCGCGGCTGCGCAGCACCCTGGCGACGAACGCCTCGGCGTCCGGACGCCGCCGCAACGGGTCGGGACCGAGCCTGGCCAGGACGACCTTGCGCTCCACGTCGGTGAGCACCTCGCACGCGGTCGGTCCACGCAGCTCCAGCCAGTGGCCGCCGCCCACGAGCCGGAGCCGCAGGGCGCCACGCGCGGCCGGCGCCGGGAGCATTCCGTCGCGGAACTTCCCGTAGAGGCCCAGGTGAACGTGCAGCCACAGGTCGTCGTAGCGGTGGAACAGGTGCTTGCCCCACGCGTCGGTCGCGCCGAGGACGCGACCGTCGAGCAGGCTCGCGCCGTCCTCGAAGCGGCCCTGCGGGCTGTCGGCGGACACGTGCTGCCCGCCCAGCAGCCGGGCATGGCGGCGGGCGAGTCGGTGGATGGTGTGTCCCTCTGGCACCGGGTGATCGTCGCCGACGAGACCGGCCGGTCGTCACACCCCTCGGGTGCCAGACTCTGGGCATGACCCGCACGGACCTCCGCACCGCCATCGCCGAGCGCCCCGTCGTCCTCGACGGCGGCCTCGCCACGCTGCTCGAGGAGCACGGCCACGACCTGTCGAGCGACCTGTGGTCGGCACGACTGCTGCGCGACGACCCGGCGGCCATCGAGCGGGCCCACCGGGAGTTCTTCACGGCCGGCGCCGACGTGGCCACGACATCGTCGTACCAGGTGTCGTTCGAGGGCTTCGGCGCCGAGGGGGCGGACCGCGACCAGGTCGAGCGCCTGCTGCGCCGGAGCGTCGAGCTGGCCGCGGCCGCGCGTGACGCCGTGGCGCCCGATGGATGGGTGGCCGCCTCGGTCGGGCCGTACGGCGCGGTGCTGGCCGACGGCTCGGAGTACCGCGGCGACTACGACCTCGACGTGGCCGGGCTCCGGGCGTTCCACCGACCGCGGCTCGACGTGCTCGCCTCGACCGTGGGGGAGCACGCCGACCTGCTCGCGATCGAGACCGTCCCCTGCATGGCCGAGGTCGAGGCTGTGCTCGCCGAGCTCGACGGCAGCGGCGTACCGGCGTGGCTGTCGCTGTCCACCGCCAACGGGCTCACCCGGGCCGGCGAGCCCATCGGCGAGGCGTTCGCGATGGCGGCCGACGTCGCCGAGGTCGTCGCCGTCGGGGTGAACTGCTCATCGCCAGCCGACGCCGGCGCTGCCGTGCCGGTCGCGGGGGCGCACGGCCCCGCGGTCGTCTACCCCAACTCCGGACAGGGCTGGAACGCCGCGACCCGGTCGTGGGAGGGCCGCTCGGCGTTCGACCCGGCCGACGTCGCGGCCTGGGTGGCAGCGGGCGCGCGCCTCGTCGGCGGGTGCTGCCGCGTCGGCACCGCCGACATCACCGCCCTGCGGGCCACCCTCGCCCGCACCGATCTCACGTCGTGAGCACCACCAGCCGTTGCGTGGCGCGGGTCATCGCGACGTAGCGGTCCACCGCGCCGGCCACGCCGTCCCCGAAGCCGTCGGGGTCGACGAGCACGACGAGGTCGAACTCGAGCCCCTTGACCAGCTCGGGCGTGAGTGAGCGGACGCGACCGCCCCAGCGCTGGTCGAGAGCGGCGTCCGGGCCACCCTCCGCAGACCGGCCGCGCTCGACGACCACCGCCGTGCCCTCGGCGTGCTCGGCCAACCAGCCGTCGATGATCGCATCGCCTTCGGCGACGGGCGCGTGGAGCACGGGGATCCCGCTCTGGCGGACCGACGTGGGCACGTTGGCCGCGGGGAGCGCGGCACGGATCACCGGCGCGGCCTCGGCCATCACCTCGGTCGGCGTGCGGTAGTTGACGGTCAGTGGCGCGACGGTGACGTCCGTGAGGCCGACGCGTGCCAGCCGCTCCGTCCACGTCTCGGCGAWGCCGTGGCGGGCCTGGGCGCGGTCGCCGACGACGGTGAGGCTGCGCGAGGGGCAGCGACGCAGCAGCATCGCCCACTCGGCGTCGCTGAGCTCCTGCGCCTCGTCGACGACGACGTGGGCGAACGGCCCGGTCAGGAGGTCGACGTCGGACGTCGGGAGCGCCGCGTCGTCGACCAGCGCCGTCTGCAGGTCGTCGTGGACGAGCATCGACACCAGGCCGTCGCCGAGCTCGTCGGCGCCCGTCTCGCGCGCCGTGGTGCGCAGGTCGTCGATCACCTCGCCCATCCGGGCGCGCTCGCGGGCCTCGGCGGCCTGCGTACGCCGTCGCCGCTGCGACGCCTCGGGATCGCCGAGCCGCAGCCGGGCGGCGTCGAGCAGCGGAAGGTCGGCGTACGTCCACGCCTCGGGGTCGTCGCGACGCAGGGCCCGCACCTCCTCGGGCTCGAGCCAGGGAGCGCAGTGGCGCAGGTAGGCCGGCACCGTCCAGAGGTCGCCGACGAGGTCGGTGTGCTCGATCAGGGGCCAGGACCGGTCGAAGGTGTCGCGCAGCCCGGCGTGGCGGTCGAGGACGCGCCGGAGCTCGTCGGGGGAGAGGTCCTCGACGACGTCCGCTGCCTTGTCGACGAGGATCGTGAGGACCTCGTCCCAGACGTCGTCGCGGGCGAGGTTGTGGGGGGTGCCCGGGTCGGGGGAGTCGAAGGCCTCGGCCCACTCGGACGCGCTGATCCGGACGTCGCCCCAGGCGGTCTCGACGAGGTACGACTCCCTGGGCGGCTCCTCGTAGAGCGCCACAGCCGGCTCGATCGACTCGACCATCCGCAGGTCGGCCTTGAGCGCGGCGACCTGCGCGTCGCCCTCGGGCCCGCGGGCCGCCTCCGGCACCAGGTCGCGGACGGTGCAGGTCTGCACGCCTTCCTCCCCGAGGCTCGGCAGCACGTCGCCGACGTAGGCGAGGTACGGCGCGTGCGGGCCCACGAAGAGCACGCCACCGCGCCGGTGGCCCAGCCGCGGATCGGCGTAGAGCAGGTACGCGGTGCGGTGCAGCGCGACGACCGTCTTGCCGGTGCCGGGACCACCGTCGACGACCAGGGCCCCGCGCGACCCGGCCCGGACGATGGCGTCCTGGTCGGCCTGGATGGTGCCCAGCACGTCGCGCATCCGGGGCGTACGGCTCCCACCGAGGGTGGCGATGAAGGCCGACTGGTCGTCGAGGGCCGCGGTGTGGGTCAGTCCCTCCTCGGTGAACGCCTCGTCCCAGTAGTCGACGATCCTCCCCGCCACCCAGCGGTAGCGACGCCGGCTCACCAGGCCCTGAGGGTGCGCGTGGGTCGCGGCGAAGAACGGCTCGGCGGCGGGTGAGCGCCAGTCGACGAGCAACCGGCGGCCGTCGGCGTCGGCGAGCCCGAACCGTCCGATGTACGTCGTCTCGTCGTCGCCCTTCTCAGGGGTGGTGTGGACGATGCGGCCGAGGCAGAGGTCGAGGTCGTAGCGGCGCAGGGCTCGCAGCCGGGTGGTCAGCCGGTGCACCTCCTGGTCGCGCTCGAGGGCGGCGGTGCCGTGACGCACCGCGGTCCGTCGCACCTCCGCCAGGCGCTGCTCGAGGTCGGCGATCGCCCGCTCGAGCCCGGTGGCGATCCGGGTGAAGTGCTCCCTGTCGCGGTCGATCAGGGACGGGTCGGACTTGGCCGCGAGGGTGCGGGGAAGAGCGAAAGGAGTGATGTCGTGGGGAGTGTCGTGGTGGTGGTCCTGCTGCGTCACGCCGTGCAGTGTGGAGGCTGACCAGGGCCTTGCGGCAAGCCCCCTGATGGCCTATACGTTGAGAGTGGAGGCAGTCCAGGCCGTTGGATCGGTCCCGATCCTGGAGGCCATGGGGATCCGCGTCGTCGAGGTCCGGCCGGGTTTCGCCGCGGCCGACCTGCCGCCGGAGCCCAACGTGAACCACTTCGGCGTCACCTACGCGGGCTCCCTGTTCAGCGTCGCCGAGATGCTGGGCGGACTGCTGAGCCTGACCACCTTCGACCTCGAGGGCGAGCTCGCCGGGTTCGTGCCGCTCGTCAAGGAGTCCTCGATCCGGTTCCGTCGGCCCGCGCTGGGCGTCGTACGCGCCTCGGCGTCGCTGTCGGAGGACGAGGTCGCGCGGGTGCGTGCCGACGCGCTGGAGACGGGCCGTGGCGAGTTCGTGCTCGAGGCGACGCTCACCGACACCGCAGGCGAGGTCGTGGCGACGACCGTCGGGACCTACCAGCTCCGACGTCTCGGGTGAGGCGGGATCGTCCCGTGCCGGAGCTGCCCAGGTTCGTCCTGCACGACCACCGCCGCCCGAGCCCGCACTTCGACCTGCGGCTCGAGGAGAACGGCGTGCTGCGCAGCTGGGCGGTGCCCAAGGGGCTGCCGGAGGACGGGCGGCACGACCGCCTGGCCATCGCTGTCGACGACCACGACCTGGACCACGTCGACTACGAGGACGAGCACAAGCTCGTCGCCGACACCGGGACGTGGGAAGAACATTCGCGCGACGAGCGACGACTCGTCCTCACCCTGCACGGTCGTGAGGTCTCCCGGCGCTTGGCGCTGATCCACACCGGCGGCTCGCAGTGGCTGCTCCACCTGACCAAGGAGCAACCTGCCGCCAGCCGGAAGATCGCGGAGGCGTGAGGTCACCAGGTGACACTGGGGCTCCGCGATCATCGACCGATCGTCAACAGGGGTTGACAGCATGCGTTATGTCAACGACAGTTGACGCATGAGGACCGCCGTCGATGCCCAGGACCCGGGGGAGGAAAACCCCCTGGAAGAGCTCATGCGCATCTCCCGCGCCAAGCACGAGCTGGCCGCAGCCGAGGCCGTCGCCGTACGACGAGCTCGCATCCACGGTTTCTCGTGGGCGGAGATCGGCACGATGCTCGGCGTCTCCAAGCAGGCCATGCACAAGAAGTACGGCAAGTAAGTTCGCCTAGGTCACGGCCCACGCCGGCGGCCCACGTCCTCGGGCCCAGATGACCGGGGAACGACAGCTTGCCCAGGACGAGCCCGGTTTCCCGATGTGGCTGGCTGTGACGAGCGAAGGCCATGGAGCGGGGCTTCCCGGGCACTCCCGCGTACGTCGATATCGCCGATAACTGACATTATGTCAGATAGTCCTGATCGACGAACGACACCAGTGTGATCCCCCGAGATGGGGTCCATCCCCCATCTTTCCGCTGCACCCCTCCGAGCGGCCGGATGAGGCGTTCTGCGCCTGTACGGTTGAGAAAACTCCACCGAGGGACGAGGACCACCGCTTGTGCTGTTGCTGATCGCCGCTCTGCTGGCGGCGGCGGTCATGTCTCCATGGCTGTTGCTCCGTGCCGGCCGACGCGCCTTCCTGGCGATCGCGCTGGTGCCGTTGGCCGGTACGGCGTGGGTCGCCGCGCAGGGCGCCGCCGTCCACGACGGCGAGACGCTCGTCGAGGTCCACCCGTGGGTCGGCAGCATCGGCCTGGACCTGGCACTCGCCATGGGCACCCTCCAGTGGGTCATGGCGCTGATCGTGCTCGGGATCGGTGCGCTCGTGCTGGCCTACTGCGCGTGGTACTTCGACGACGACGAGCCGGGCGTCCCGCGCTTCGCCGGCGTGCTCGTCGCGTTCGTGGCCTCGATGCTCGGCCTGGTGCTGGCCGACGACCTGCTGCTCCTCTACGTGTTCTGGGAGCTCACGACCGTCTTCTCCTTCCTCCTGATCGGACACGACTCCGAGCGGCGGGCCAGCAGGCGCGCCGCCATCCAGGCGCTCGTGGTGACCACGTTCGGCGGCCTCGTGCTGCTCGTGGGCGCGATCGTCGTCGGCCGGGCCGCCGGGACCTTCCGGATCACCGAGATCCTGGCCGACCCGCCCACCGGTGTGGCCGTGACCATCGGTGTCCACCTCCTCCTCGTGGGCGCCATCAGCAAGTCGGCCCTGCTCCCCTTCCACTTCTGGCTCCCGTCGGCCATGGCGGCGCCGACCCCCGTCAGCGCCTACCTGCACGCCGCGTCGATGGTCAAGGCCGGCGTCTACCTCGTCGCGCTCCTGGCGCCCGCGTTCGCCGGCGTGACCGGGTGGCGCACGGTGCTCCTGGTGCTCGGCCTCACGACGATGGTCCTCGGCGGCGTACGAGCGCTCCGCCAGAACGACCTCAAGCTGCTGCTCGCCTACGGCACCGTCAGCCAGCTCGGCTTCCTCGTGCTCGTCCTCGGCACCGGCACCCGCAGCGCGATGCTCGCCGGGCTCGCCCTGCTGATCGCACACGCGCTGTTCAAGGCGACCCTCTTCCTCGTCGTCGGCGTGATCGACCACAGCACCGGCACGCGTGACCTCCGCGAGCTGACCGGGCTCTCGCGACGGCTACCGGTCCTCGCCGTCACCGCGACGCTGGCGGCCGCGTCGATGGCGGGTCTCCCCCCGCTCATCGGCTACGTCGCCAAGGAGAGCGTGCTGGTCGCGCTCGTCGACGTCGCCCGCGACGGTCACGGCACCGGGATCGGTACGGCGGGCGGCTGGCTGCTCGTCGTCGGGGTGGTCGTCGGGTCGATCCTCACCGCGGCCTACTCGGCCCGCTTCGTGTGGGGCGCCTTCGGCAACCGCGAGGTGGAGGCTCCGGTGTCGGTCCACTCCCCCTCGCCCGCCTTCATCGCGGCCCCCGTCATCCTGGCGGCCCTGTCGCTGGTGCTCGGCTTCCTCGGCGCCCCGCTCACGTCGCTCCTCGACCCCCAGGCCGACAAGTTCCCGCCCGGGGCCCACGAGCCCGAGCTCTCGCTCTGGCACGGTGTCGGGCTGCCCCTGGTGCTGACCCTCGTCACGCTCGCCGCCGGTGCCGCGCTGTTCGTCGCGCGCGAGCCCGTCGCCCGTCTGCAGGCCGCGCTGGTCCACGACTGGAGCCTGGAGCGGGCCTACGGCGGCGGCATGCGCCTGCTCGACCGCACGGCGGTCGAGGTCACCGGTGTCGTGCAGCGCGGCTCCGCGGCGGCGTACCTCGCGATCATCCTGATCGTGCTGGTGCTGCTGCCGGGCTCGACGCTGATCGGCGGCCTCGACGACGTGAAGGTGACGGCGTGGGACAACCCCGCGCAGGCCGTCATCGGCGCCGTCATCGTCGGGGCAGCCATCATGACGGCGCGCTCGCGGCGCCGGATCCGCGCGGTCCTGCTCGTCGGCGTCACCGGCTACGGCACGGCCCTCCTCTTCGTCCTCCAGGGCGCGCCCGACCTCGCGCTCACCCAGGCACTGGTCGAGACGCTGACCGTGGTGGTCTTCGTGCTGGCCCTGCGCCGGCTCCCCGAGTACTTCACCGACCGCCCGCTGAGCCGCCAGCGCTACCTGCGGGTCGCGCTGGGCGTGGCCGTCGCGGTCGTGACCGCCGGCTTCCTCCTCGTGGCAGGCGCGGCGCGCACCGCCGACCCCGTCTCCCTGGCGTTGCCGAAGGAGGCGCTCGAGTTCGGCGGCGGCGGCAACATCGTCAACGTCATCCTGGTCGACACCCGTGCCTGGGACACGCTCGGCGAGCTCGCGGTGCTCGTGGCCGCAGCGACAGGCGTCGCGAGCCTCGTGTACGTCAACGCACGCGGCGCCGACATCCGCCGCGTCCACGACATCCCCTACCCGGCCGGCGTCGAGAAGGTCGCCACCGCTCCGGGTCGGCGTGCCTGGCTGCCCGGCTCACGGACGCTGCCGCCGGACAAGCGCTCGATCATCTTCGAGGTCATCGTGCGACTGCTCTTCCACACGCTGGTCGTCATCTCGATCTACCTCCTGCTCGTGGGCCACAACGAGCCCGGCGGCGGGTTCGCCGCGGGCATGACCACCGGGCTGGCGCTCGTCGTGCGCTACCTGGCCGGGGGTCGCTACGAGCTCGACGAGGCGGCACCCGTGGACGCCGGGCGCCTGATCGGCGGCGGCCTCGCCGTGGCGGCGCTGGCGGCACTGCTGCCGATGGCCTTCGGCGGTGTGGTGCTGCAGTCCGCGGTGATCGACCTGCACCTGCCGCTGCTCGGCGACCTGCACCTGGTCTCGTCGGTCCTCTTCGACGTCGGGGTCTACCTGGTCGTCGTCGGGCTGGTGCTCGACCTGCTGCGCGCCCTCGGCTCCCACATCGACCGCGACATCCAGCGCGCCATGCGCGAGGCGGAGGCGGAGGCCGCATGACCATCAACCTGACCCTCGTCCTCGTCGCCGCCGCCCTCCTCGGCTGTGGTGTCTACCTGGTGCTCGAGCGCAGCCTGTCGCGCGTGCTGATCGGCATCGTCATGATCGGCAACGGCGTCAGCCTCTGCTTCATGGTCGCCGGCGGCCCCGCGGGACGCGCCCCGATCGTGTCGAAGGGTGGTGACACGACCGGCCTCTCGGACCCGCTCCCCCAGGCGATGGTGCTCACCGCGATCGTCATCACCCTCGCCACGACGGCGTTCGTGCTCGCCATGGCCTACCGCAGCTGGCAGCTCAATGGCCACGACGACGTGCAGGACGACATCGAGGACGACACCATCCGCAGGCTCGCCCTGCGGGACGTGACGTCGGAGGCCTACTCCGCCACGACGTCCGACTACCCCGGTGACGACTCCAGCGGTGACCACGGGCAGGGCCCGGACGACGACCCGCTGGCCGCCGACGCCGAGGAGATGAGGTCGCAGTGAACTCCCTCGTCCCCCTCCCCGTCCTGCTGCCGATCCTCGGAGCTGGTGCCTCGCTGGCGTTGCTCCACCACCCGCGCATCCAGCGCTGGCTCAGCCTCGCCGTGCTCGGCTCCGTCGTCGCCGTGGCGGCGGTGCTCCTGGTGCAGGCAGACCGGCACGGCCCGCAGACGGTGTGGATCGGCGCGTGGCCCGAGACCCTCGGAATCGTCCTGGTCGCCGACCGGCTCGCCGCCCTGATGCTGCTGGTCAGCGCCATCGTGACCCTGGCGGTCCTCGCCTACTCCGTCGGACAGGGCATGACGGAGGACGAGGAGGGTGCGCCGATCTCGGTCTACCACCCGACGTTCCTCGTGCTGGTGGCCGGCGTGGCCAACGCGTTCCTCGCCGGCGACCTGTTCAACCTGTTCGTCAGCTTCGAGATGCTGCTGTTCGCGAGCTACGTCCTGCTGACGCTCGGCGGCACCGCGGCCCGGGTCCGCGCCGGCACGATCTACGTGCTGGTCAACCTGCTCTCGTCGACGCTGTTCCTCATCAGCCTCGCGGTGACGTACGCCGCCACCGGCACGCTCACCCTCGCCCACCTCGCCGAACGGCTCGCGGAGCTGCCCGACCACGTGTCGATGATGATCCAGCTGCTGCTGCTGACGACGTTCGCGATCAAGGCGGCCGTCTTCCCCCTGTCGCTCTGGCTGCCGGACAGCTACCCCACCGCGCCCGCGCCGGTGACGGCGGTGTTCGCCGGGCTGCTCACCAAGGTCGGCGTCTACGCGATCCTGAGGATGCAGACGCTGCTCTTCCCCGACAGCCCGCTCACCGACCTGCTCCTGTGGGCCGCCCTGCTCACCATGATCATCGGCATCCTCGGCGCGATCGCCCAGTCCGACATCAAGCGCATGCTGTCCTTCACGCTCGTCAGCCACATCGGCTACCTGATCCTCGGCATCGCGCTCGACAGCCGCACCGGCACGGCAGGCACGACGTTCTACGTCGTCCACCACATCACCATCCAGACGGCGCTCTTCCTCGTCCTCGGCCTCGTCGAGCGCCGGGCCGGCAGCACCGCGCTGATGCGCATCGGCGGGCTGGCGCGCATCGCCCCGGTGCTGGCCGTGCTCTTCTTCGTGCCGGCGATGAACCTCGCCGGCATCCCACCGTTCTCCGGCTTCATCGGCAAGGTCGGGCTGTTCCAGGCCGCGCAGCTCGACGGCAGCCCCCTCGCCTGGACCCTCGTGGCGGCTGGGGCAGCCACCAGCCTGCTGACGCTGTACGCCGTCGCGAAGACGTGGGCCGTGGCGTTCTGGCGCACCCCCCGCGAGGCCCACGAGGCGCTCGAGGCGATCGGCGAGACCGTCGGCGGGGCGGCGACCGAGCCGGTGCCCGGGCACGACACCCGCGCGGTGCACCAGCACCGGGGCCACGTCCACACCGCTGCGGGCACCGTGTCGCGACGCGACATCGAGGAGGCCCGCCGCCTCGGCGACGACAACGAGCCCGACCGCGACTTCTACACCCTGATCGAGGCGGGCGACGACAACCGCCACTCCCCCCTCGGCATGCTGCTGCCAGCGGCCGGTCTCGTCGCGGCCAGCGTGCTGCTGTCCGTGATCGCCGGGCCGCTCTACGCACTGGCCGACCGGGCCGCGGGCGACCTGCACGAGCGCACCCCCTACCTCTCCTCCGTCCTCACCGAGGAGCACCCGTGAGCCCGGTCATGCGCACCCGCCGCGACGGGTCCACCCGTCCCGCGCGACACCGCGCCGTCCAGCCGCTCGCCGTCGCCTGGCTGCTGCTCGTCTGGCTGGCCCTGTGGGGCGCCGTGACGCCGCTGCTCCTCGTGGGGGGCGTGCTCGTTGCGGTGCTCGTGTGCGTCACGTTCCCGCTGCCCCCCATCGACCTCGGCTCCTCGGTGCGGCCCCTGCCCCTGCTCGGCGTCATCGCCCGCTTCCACCTCGACGTCGTGCGGGCCAGCTTCGAGGTGGCCGGCGTCGTCCTGCGGAGACGTCCGGTGCGCAACGCCGTGGTCGCGGTCGACCTCGAGACCAAGTCCGACTTCATGATGACCCTCGTGGCGTCCATGCTGTCGCTGATCCCGGGGTCGGTGGTCGTCGAGGCCCGCCGGTCCACGCACACGCTCTACCTCCACGTCATCGACGTACCCGACGCGGAGGCCGCCGACGAGTTCCGCCGCACCGCGCTGGACCTCGAGCAGCGCCTGCTCCGTGCGCTGCCGCCCCGACCCGTCGACCGGGAGGACCCATGACCGTCGTGCTCGTCCTCGGAGCCACGCTGCTCGCCGCTGCGGCCGTGCTCCTGCTCGTACGCCTCACCATCGGACCGACGATCCTCGACCGGAGCGTCGCGCTCGACGTGCTGGTCGCGGTCACCGTCTGCGCGACCGGCCTGTACGTCGCCCACTCCGGCGTGACGTACCCCCTCCCCATGCTCGTGGTGCTCGCCGGCTGCGGCATGGTCGGCGCGGTGAGCGTCGCCCGCTACGCGAGCCGCAGCGACGACCTCGAGGCCGGCGACCGCGACGACCCGGGCACGGGGGGCAAGTGGTGAGCTGGACACAGGTCGCCGACCTCGCCGCCGCCGTGTGCATCCTGCTCGGCGCGGTCCTCGCACTCATCGCCGCCATCGGCGTCGTCCGTCTGCCCGACCTGCTGACCCGGATGCACGCGGCGACGAAGCCGCAGGTCCTCGGCACGGTGCTGGTGATGACCGGGGTCGCGCTGCGCCTGCGCGACCCGGGGGTGGTCGGCATCCTCGCCCTCATCGTGCTGCTGCAGATGGCCACGAGCGTGGTCTCCAGCCACATGGTCGGCCGGGCCTCGTTCCGCGCCGGTCAGGTGCGCCACGACCTCCTCGTGGTCGACGAGCTCAGCGACCGCCCGAGCCACGAGGAGCCACGCGGCGCACCCTGACGCCGCCCGACCCTCGCTACCCTGACGGGCGTGGAGCTGCTGACCCTCGCCGTCGCCGCCCTGATGGCGATCGTCGTGGCGGCCGTGCTGTCCCGGCGCACCGGGATCGCCACTCCCCTGGTCCTGCTGGTCCTCGGCATCGCCTTCAGCCTCGTGCCGGGCACGCCCGACTTCGAGCTGGAGCCCGACTGGATCCTCCTCGGAGCCCTGCCGCCGCTGCTGTACGCCACCGCGGTCCAGGTGCCCGTCATCGACCTGCGCCGGAGCATCGGCATGATCACGTGGCTCTCGGTCACCCTGGTCGTCGTCTCAGCGCTCGCCGTCGGTGCCGTCGTGCACCTCGTCGTGCCCGACGTCTCCTTCGCGGCCGGCGTGGCACTGGGCGCCGTCGTCAGCCCGACGGACGCGGTCGCCGCCACTGCGATCGGCAAGCGCCTCGGGCTCCCCCACCGCCTGATGACGGTGCTGGAGGGCGAGAGCCTGTTCAACGACGCCTCCGCCCTGGTCGTGCTGCGGACGGCACTGCTGGCCATCACCGCGGGCTTCAGCCTGGGCGACGCGGTCCTCGACTTCGTCCGCGCGGTCGCGCTCGCCGTCCTCATCGGCTACGTCGTGGGCCGCTCGACCGTCTGGCTGCGGAGCAAGCTGGACGACCCGGTCCTCATGACCGCGGTCAGCTTCATCGTGCCGTTCCTGGCGTTCCTGCCAGCCGAGGAGGCCCAGGCGTCGGGCGTGGTGGCCGTGGTCGTGGCGGGCCTGGTCACCGGGCACCACGGCGTGCGGACCTTCAGCGCCCGCGAGCGCCTCACCGAGCGCACCAACTGGCTGACGATCCAGTTCCTCGTCGAGAACGGGGTCTTCCTCCTGATGGGCCTGCAGCTCGAGTCACTCCTGCGCGACCTCGACGACTCGTCCAGCAGCCTGCCCGAGGTGCTGGGGACCGCCGCCCTGGTCCTCCTCCTGCTGCTCGTCCTGCGGATCGGCTTCGTCGGCGTCCAGGTGCTCCTCGAACGGCGACGCCGACCGCGACTCGATGCCGTGCGCCAGCGGCTCACGCGCATCAGCCACCGCGTCGACACGATGGCGCAGGAGGGCGGACCGCGCGTCGACAGCCCCCGTGGTCAGCACCGCATGTCGCAGTTCCGGCGCCGGATCGAGCGCGGCCGGGCCGACGTCGCCTACCAGGAGAGCGAGCCGATCACCGCGCGCGGTGGTGCGGTCCTGTCGTGGGCCGGGATGCGAGGCGTCGTCACGCTCGCCGCCGCCCTCACGATCGGCCCGGAGGTCGACGAGCGGACGTTGCTGATCACGGTCGCGTTCGTCGTGGCGGTCGTCTCGCTCCTCCTCTACGGCGGCACCCTGCCGTGGTTGATCCGCACGCTGGGCGTCTCGGGTGTCGACCCGGACCGGCAGCGTGCCGAGGTGGCCGAGCTCGTGAACGACATCACCGCCACCGCGGCCGCCGCCATGGGACCCACGGACCGGATCGTCATCGACGGCACCCCGATCGACCCGGACGTCGCCAGCGAGACGCTGGCCTGGCTGGAGCGCGTCCGCGACGCCCGCACCGAGAGGGGTCCGGAGGCCGTGACCCTGGCCTCGCAGCGGGTGCTCCTGCACCGCCAGATCATCGCGCTGATGCGCGACGCGCTGCACGAGGAACGCGCGATCGGCGCCTACAGCACGGCGGCGCTGACCCGCGCGTCAGCACTCATCGACGCCCAGGAGCTCCAGCTCGAACGCTGAGGCGCCCGCTTGCCGGGCGACCTAGGTTGGGGCCCATGGCCCACATCCCGACGTACGACCTCAACGACGGCACGAGCATCCCCGCGATCGGCTTCGGCACCTACCCGCTGCGTGGCGACGACGGCACCGAGGCCATCCGCACCGCCATCGAGGCCGGCTACCGGCTCGTCGACACCGCGGTGAACTACGAGAACGAGGTGGAGGTCGGCGAGGCCGTCCGCCGCTCCGGGGTCCCCCGTGACGAGCTGGTCGTCGCCAGCAAGATCCCCGGCCGCCACCACGCGTACGACGCTGCGATCGCGTCGGTGCGCGAGTCGCTGGGCCGCCTCGGGCTCGAGCGCACGGACCTCCACCTCATCCACTGGCCCAACCCGAGCCAGGGGTCGTACGTCGAGGCGTGGCGGGCGCTGGTGCAGCTGCAGAAGGACGGCCTGGTGCGGTCCATCGGCGTCTCCAACTTCACCGAGGAGCACCTCGAGCGCATCATCGACGACACGGGCGTGACGCCGGCGGTCAACCAGGTCGAGCTGCACCCGAGGTTCCCGCAGGCGCACATGCGCGAGGTCCACGAGCGCCTCGGCATCCGCACCGAGGCGTGGAGCCCCATGGGCAAGCGGCGCGCGCCCCTCGAGGAGGACGCCGTCCGGACGGCCGCCGAGGCGCACGGCGTCTCCCCCGGCCAGGTCGTCCTGCGCTGGCACGTCGAGCTGGGCTCGCTCCCGATCCCGAAGTCGGCCGACCCCGCCCGCCAGGCGCAGAACCTCGACGTGTTCGGCTTCGAGCTCACCGACGACGAGGTCGCGGCGATCTCCGGGCTCGCCGAGCCCGACGGCCGCCTCTTCGGCGGCGACCCGGACACCCACGAGGAGATGTGACAGGGCGCTGGCTACCATCACCCGCATGCTGAAGCGACTCGCCACCGTGGCCGCCTGCCTGTCCGTCCTCGCCCTCTCCGCGTGCGGCAACGAAGCGGACGGGAAGGACACCGCGGCCGACCCCGCGGCGTCCGAGACCACGAGCGAGTCGACCGACGCGTCGCCCGAGGAGTCGCCGGAGGCCTCCGGCGCGACGACCACCTGCGACTACCCCGAGGACGGCCAGGAGCCGGCGCGCGACGTCGACGCTCCCGACGCCGAGGCTCCCTCCGAGGGCACCGCGTCCGCGACGATCACGACGAACTTCGGCGACATCGGCCTGACCCTCGACGCGGCAACCGCGCCGTGCACGGTGCACTCGTTCGTCTCGCTCGCCGAGCAGGGGTTCTACGACGACACGCCGTGCCCGCGGATCGGTGACCAGGACGGCTTCGGGATCCTGCAGTGCGGCGACCCGACCGGCACCGGTTCCGGCGGGGCCGGCTACTCCTTCGCCGACGAGCTGAGCGGTGACGAGACCTACCCGGCCGGCACGCTCGCCATGGCCAACGCCGGCCCGGACACCAACGGGTCGCAGTTCTTCCTCGTCTTCCGCGACTCGCAGTTCCCCCCGAACTACACCGTCTTCGGCACCATCGACGAGGCCGGCCTCGAGACCATCGACGCGATCGCGGCCGAGGGCAACGACGGTGCACACCCCGCCGGTGGAGGCGCCCCCAACAAGGACGTCACCATCGAGAAGGTCACCGTCGGCTGACGCCGCTCTCCTCGCCGGCGACCTGAGTCACGACACCGGGTCGTAGACCACGTCCGCGCCGAGCTGCACGGTCCGCGAGACCGTGCACAGCCGGTCGTGCGACATCTCGATGGCCGCCTGCACGCGGTCACGTGCGGCATCGCCGTCCGGCCCCTCGGGGAACGCGAGGTCGAACGACACCCTGATACCGGTGAGGTGGTTGCCCTCCGCGTCACGCACCTTGTGCCCCTCGGCATGCACGTCGAACGTCGTGCTGGAGGTGCGCTTGTGCGTGATGGCCTCGACGTCGAGAGCGCTGCACCCTGCGATCGCGGCGAGCAGCAGCTCGATGGGCGTGAAGTCGGGGTCCTCTCCCCCGGTCCCGAAGAAGGTCTCGCCGCCGCGGGCGTTGGTCGCCTTGAACCTGGCCGGGCCGATGCGGGTGAGCTCGACGCTGCGCAGCGTGTCGTCCGTCATGGCGAACACCCTGCCAGAGCACGCTCGGGCAGGGTGTTCGGTCCCCGACGGTGGGGTCTCCGCGGACTACCTCGCAGGGGGGTCAGCGGGTGACGCGTCGCGCGGCGCGTCGGGCTCGACGCTCCTCACGGAGGGCGATCTCCACGTTGCGCTGGAGCGCTCGGTCCTCGGTGGAGCGCGCTCGTTGATCGACGAGGCTGAGGGCCAGGTGCAGCTGCGTGGTCATGGATATCTGTCCTCTCGAGGGCCTCTGGCCCTCACGTGATGAGCAAGAGATGTAAGAACTAACCGCTCCGTTGCGGCTCTTACATCCTACGGACCGGTAGCTTTCCGTCCGGCATCCTCGAAGGGGTGATCTCGGCCACCAGCCGGACGCGTCCGCGGGCTAGTGTCGTGGCGTGACGACCCAGCGAGCGCGACGGCCCGGACCATCGGTCCGGACGCGTGTGGTGGAGCACACCGACGCCTCGGAGCTGGCCCGCGAGGACCGGCTCATCACCGAGGAACCGCTCGAGATCCGGGTGCGCGCCGGGAGCCTGGAGCCCCGCCGCGCGTGGGTGACCATGCGCACGCCCGGGCACGACTTCGAGCTCGCCGCCGGCTGGCTCGTCAACGAGGGGCTCGCGGCGCCGTCGTCGATCAGCCAGGTCGCCTACTGCACCGACGACGACCTCGACCCCGAGCAGGAGTTCAACGTCGTGACGGTGAACGTCAACGGCCTGACGTCGCTCCCCCACCGGCACGAGAGCGCCTCTTCGGGCTCGTCCGCCTGCGGGGTGTGCGGCAAGGACAGCGTGGTCGAGGCGCTCGCGACCAGGACGGCGCGACCGTGGGCGGGTCCGCGCCCCGACGCGTCCGTCGTACGACGACTGCCGGAGGCGCTGCGCGAGCGTCAGACCCTGTTCGCCCGGACGGGCGGCGTGCACGCAGCCGGGCTGGCCGACGAGCTCGGCACGCTCTCCGTGGTGCGCGAGGACGTCGGGCGTCACAACGCCGTCGACAAGGTCGTCGGGGCGCGGGTGCTCGCCGGCGACCCGGCTGCCTCGGCATGCCTGGTGCTCAGCGGGCGGGTCGGCTTCGAGCTCGTGCAGAAGGCCGCGGCCGCCGGCATCGGGTCGATCGTGGCGGTCGGCGCGCCGACCAGCCTGGCTGCCCAGCTGGCCGCCGAGGCCGGCATCGACCTGTGGGGCTTCACCTCCGCAGGGCGCACCGTGCGCTACTGACCGGACCCCGCGCGGCGTGGTGGGACGGCCCTGTCGGTGCCGCGATCTACGGTCGTCCCGTGCGCATCCTCCACACCTCCGACTGGCACCTGGGGAGGTCCTTCCACCGCGAGGACCTGCTGGGCCACCAGGGGGCGTTCGTCGACCACCTCCTCGAGGTCGTCGCCGCGGAGGGCGTCGACGTGGTCGTGGTCTCGGGAGACGTCTACGACCGTGCCCTCCCCCACGTCGACGCGGTCGCCCTGGCCGACGAGGCGTTCGCCCGGCTCGCTGCCTCCCGGGCACGCGTCGTGGTGAGCAGCGGCAACCACGACAGCGCGCGGCGCCTCGGTTTCGGCTCGCGCCTGATGGACGCCGCAGGTGTCTTCGTCCGCACCGACGCGTCCTCGGTCGGCACCCCCGTCGTGCTCGCCGACCAGCACGGGGACGTGGCGATCCACGCGATCCCCTACCTCGATCCCTCGGCGCTGCTCGAGCCGTGGGCGCTCGGCCGCCGCAGCCACGAGGCTGCCCTGTCCGAGGCCATGACGCGGGTCCGGTCCGACCTCGGCGCGCGCCCCGCCTCCACCCGCAGCGTGGTGCTGGCGCACGCCTTCGTCGCCGGCGCGACCCCCTCGGAGTCCGAGCGGGACATCAGTGTCGGCGGGGTGTCCCGGGTCGCGACCAGCCTCTTCGACGACATCGACTACACCGCCCTCGGCCACCTCCACGGCCCCCACGTGCTCGACGAGCGGCTGCGCTACTCCGGCTCCCCGCTGGCCTACTCCTTCTCCGAGGCCGACCAGGCCAAGGGCTCGTGGATCGTCGACCTCGACGCCACCGGGTTCGCGTCCGCGACCTGGGTCGACGCACCGGTCCCCCGTCGGCTGGCCCGGCTCTCAGGCACGCTCGACGAGCTGCTCGGCGACCCGACGCTCACCACCCACGAGGACGACTGGGTGCAAGTCACCCTGACCGACGTCCGACGCCCGTTGCGCGCCATGGAGCTGCTGCGCCGACGCTTCCCCCACACGCTGGTCCTGCAGTTCCCGACCCCGACGGTCGACGCCCGGACCCCTCCCCGGCCCGCGCCCGGCACGAGCGACCACGCCATCTCGCTCGACTTCGTGCGCCACGTGCGCGGGTCCGACGCCACGCCCGGTGAGGCCGCCCTGCTCCGCGAGGCCATCGACGCCTGCTGCCACGACCCCGACCAGGACGTGCTCGTCGGAGCTCCCCCAGCCTCTGCTCCCCGCACGGCAGGTGCTCCGTGAGGCTGCACCAGCTGCAGGTGGTCGGCTTCGGCCCGTTCGCCGATCCGGTCTCGATCGACTTCGACGCCCTCTCCGACGCCGGGCTCTTCCTGCTGAGCGGGCCGACGGGAGCCGGCAAGTCCAGCGTCCTCGACGCGGTCTGCTTCGCGCTCTACGGTGACGTCCCCGGTGACCGCGCCGTCGCCAAGCGGCTGCGGTCCGACCACGCCGCCGATGACGTCGCTCCTCGGGTGGTGCTCGAGGCGACCCTGTCCGGCCGACGGTTCCGCATCGACCGCTCGCCCGCCTGGACCAGGCCGAAGAAGCGCGGCACCGGCACCACCACCGAGCAGGCCCGCGTCGTGATCTCCGAGCGCCGCCCCGCCGACGACGGCCAGCACCTCTGGCACCCGCTCAGCACCCGCCTCGACGAGACCGGACACCTCGTCACCCGTCTCGTCGGCATGACTCTCCCCCAGTTCTGCCAGGTCGCCATGCTCCCGCAGGGACGGTTCCAGGCCTTCCTGCGAGCGCGGTCCGAGGAGCGCCACGCCCTGCTCCAGCAGGTCTTCCAGACGGAGCGCTTCGACCGCACCGAGCGCTGGTTGCGCGAGCGGCGCGTCGGGCTGAGGCGCGCCTCCGACACCCACCGCGACACGGTCGCCGACCTGGTCAGCCGGGTCAGCGAGGTCGGCGACGACGGTGCGCCCGACGACTGGCCGGCCGACCCTTCCTGCCTCGATGACTGGGTGACCGGGCTGACTGACGCCGCCTCGGCGGCATCGGCCGACCAGTCGGCCCGGGCGCAGGCGGCAGCCGCAGCCGAGACGGCGGCTGCCGACGCCCGAGCCGCAGGCACCGAGCTCGCTGCCCTCCAGGCAACCCATGCTGCGGCACGTCGCGACCGCGACGCGCTGGAGGCAGCGTCAGTGGCACACGCCGACCGCGTGCAGCTCGCCGACCTGGCCCAGCGCGCCGCCGGCGTACGCGCCCTCCATGACCTCGCGCTCGCCTCGCGAGCCACCTCCGACGACCTCGAGCAGCGCCACACTGCGTCCCTCGCATCGTTGGGCGCGCTGCTCGGAGTGACGACCCCCGACGACTCGCAGGTCGCCGAGCACCACCGCAGTGCCACCCGCGCGCTCGACGACCTCGCCCGCGTGCGCCCGCTGCTCCGCCAGGTGACCGAGGTCGAGTCGGCCCTCCGGCAAGCCGGGCGGAGCCGGGAGGGGCTCGCAGCCGAGCTCGACCGGCTTGCCACCCGGGCAGCGCAGGTGCCGCAGGCCCTGGCCGACCTCGAGCCCCGGCTCGCCTCGGCCCGCGAGGCGGTGGTCCAGGTCGCCGCCCTCGACCGCGACCTCGTGGTCATCCGGTCGCGGGTGCTCGCCGCACGCTCGGCCGACGAGCTCGCGACCGAGCTCGCCGCGGCCCAGCACGACCTCGCGGTGGCGACGCAGACCCGGCTGCTCGCCCGCGAGTCGCTCGTGGAGATCCGCGAGCAGCGCCTCGACGGCATGGCCGCCGAGATCGCGCGCAAGCTGGCAGTCGGCGCCTGTTGCCCGGTGTGCGGCTCGGCCGACCACCCCTCCCCCGCGTCTCCTGCGTCCGGCGCACCGGACGAGGCCACCGAGCGAAAGGCCGGCCGCGAGGTCGACGACCTCGAGGTCGTCGTCGAGGCACACGCCCAGCAGGTGCGTGGCCTCGAGCCCCGGCTGGCCGCTGCCGTCGCCGAGGCCGGCGAGGCGCTCGACACGCTCCTCGCCGCCGAGGCCGACACGCTGGCCCGCCTCGGTGGTGCCCGGGCCGCTGCGGCCACCGTCGACCCGCTGGCGGCGCGGCTCGACGCCCTGCTCGGTGAGCAGGACGACCTCGTCCGGCAGCGTGACGAACTCACGGCGACCGCCTCCCGGCTCGACACCGAGGCTGCTGTCCTCGACACGCGCCTCGACGCGCTGCGTGAGCAGGTCAGCGCGGTCCTGCCCGACGGGGYCGACCTCGACGACCTGACCGCGCACCACCAGCAGGTCGCCGCCGTCGCCCGCCGCTGCACCGACACCGCCGTCGACCTCGCCCGCGCTCGCGAGTCCGCGGCCAGCACCCAGCGGGCCGCCGACGGTGCGGCGTCCGCGGCGGGGTTCCCGTCGTCGGAGGCCGCGGCGGGCGCCTGGCTCCCCGAGGCCGAGCTCACCGCGCTCGTCGCGACGGTCGAGCGGCACGAGCGCGAGCTCGCCCGCACCGATGAGCTGCTCGCCGACGCCGACCTCGTCGTGGCCGCTTCAGCGGAGCCGCCCGACCTCGACCTGCTCGCCGAGGCCCACCGCCGCGCCCAGGAGGAGGCTGCGACGACGCGCCACCGCGACCTGGTCCTGCGCGAGCGCGTGGGCCGGCTCCGCGCCCTGACCGGCGACGTCCGGACCGCCCTTTCCGCGTGGGCCCCGGTGCGGGCCGACCTCGACCTGGTCGCCGACCTCGCCGCCCTCGTCGAGGGCAAGCACCCCGACAACCGACACCAGATGCGCCTGTCGGCCTACGTCCTGGCCCACCGTCTCGGCCAGGTCGTCGATGCCGCCAACCTGCGGCTGTCCACGATGAGCGACCGGCGCTACTCCCTGGTCCACACCGGGCAGCGCGGCGCCGGGGAGACCCGGGGCGGCCTCAGCCTGCTCGTCCGCGACGACTGGACCGGCGACAGCCGCGACCCGGCCACGCTCTCGGGCGGCGAGACCTTCGTCGTGTCCCTCGCGCTGGCCCTCGGCCTCGCCGACGTGATCACCCAGGAGGCGGGCGGCGCCGACCTCGACACCCTCTTCGTCGACGAGGGGTTCGGTTCGCTCGACGCCGAGACCCTCGAGGACGTGATGGACACCCTCGACACGCTCCGTGACGGAGGGCGGGTGGTCGGCGTGGTCAGCCACGTGCCCGAGCTGCAGACGCGCATCCCCACCCAGCTCCGGGTCCACCGCGGCCGCCACGGCAGCCGCACTAGCCTCGTCCTCGCGTAGGGGTGTGCCGCCGCAGCACTCGACGGCCTCACTCAGCTGACTGACCCACCGGACCGACGGGACACCGACATGACCACGCCTGAGGACTCACCCACTCCTTCGACCGGCGTGCTGGACGCCGAGGTCCCCGCGTTCGGGGTCCCGATGGCGGAGCGGGCGCTCGCTGACGTCTACGGCGTCGCCGGTCACGTGACGTCGCTGCGCAGCGAGCGCGACCGCAACTTCTTCGTCACCGCCGACGACCAGCGGTGGGTCCTGAAGGTGTCTGGCGTCGTGGAGACCGACGCGACGCTCGACATGGAGAACCAGGCCATGGCGTGGTTCGCCCGCCAGACCGAGGACCTCCGGGTGCCGGCGCTGCACCCCACCGTCGACGGTCAGCCCGTGACCGAGGTCGTCGGGACTGACGGCCGCACCCACCAGGCGCGGCTCATCACCGTGGTGGCCGGCAGCGCGTCCGACGAGGTCGAGCTGCTCGACGGGTTCGACGAGGAATTCGGCCGCGCGTGCGCGCGGGCCGCCCGGGCGATGTATGGCTTCGCGCACCCGGCCGCCATCCGCGACCTCGAGTGGGACCCCCGGCGCGTCCACACGCTCGCCGGCCGGCTCGACCGACTGGCCCCCGACCTCCGGGCCCTGGTCGCAGCGGTGCTCGACGGGCTCGGCGACCTGCCCGCGCGCGCCGCGGGGCTGCCTGCCGGCACCTTCCACGGCGACATCACCCTCAGCAACGTCATGACCGTCGACGGGCGCACCGTCGAAGGCGTCATCGACTTCGGCGACCTGCACCACACCGCCCGTGTCGCCGACCTCGCCATCGCCCTCACCTCCCTCCTCCGCGTCCGCGAGGACCCCTACGCCGCGACCATCGAGTTCCTCCGCGGCTACCAGCGCGTCCAGCCCCTCGAGGAGGGAGAGGTCGAAGTCCTGGGCGACCTGGTGCTCGCGCGGCTGGCTGCCTCCCTGCTCATCACCGCCACCCTCGTCAGCGGCGATGCCGATCACGCGGCCACCGCCGCGGCGATGGCCGACGGCAGCGTCCGCGCCCTCACCCGCCTGTGGTCCGAACGGGACCGCTACGACGTCGCCATCGCCCGGGCCACTGGCCTGGCCCGCGGCCGCTCCACCACCGAGCCGGCGCACGACCTGCACGAGCGGCGGCAACGCTCGATGGGCGGCACCCTGTCCCCGCTGTTCTACGACCGGCCACTCCACATCGTCCGTGGCGAGGGCGTGTGGCTCTACGACGCCGACGGCACCGCGTACCTCGACAGCTACAACAACGTGCCCGTGCTCGGCCACGCCCACCCGGCCGTCGCCCGCGCCATCGCCACCCAGCAGGAGCGACTCAACGTCAACTCCCGCTACCTGCACGCGAACACCGTCGAGCTGGCCGAACGCCTCGTCGCCACCATGCCGCCCGGGCTCGACACCGTCGTCTTCATGAGCTCCGGCAGCGAGGCCAACGACCTCGCCTGGCGCCTGGCCACCCACTACACCGGCCGCACCGGGGCTCTCGTCAGCGACTCCAGCTACCACGGCGTCTCCACCGTCACCGCCCGCCAGTCCTCCAACACCTGGCGCAACGGCTACCGGCCCGACGGCATCGCCACCTACCCCGCTCCGGCGCCCATCCCTGCCAGCGATGGAATGCTCCGGCGCCCGGGACGCGAGGACGCCACTGACCGGGTGCGAGCCGGCGTGGGCGACCTGGCGGAGCAGGGGCACGAGCTCGCGCTCGCGCTCGCCGACCCGCTGTTCACCAGCGGCGGCATCCTTGACCCCTCCGCCGGCTTCGTCGCCGGCCTCGCGGACACCGTCCACGCCGCCGGCGGGCTCTTCCTCGCCGACGAGGTCCAGGCCGGGTTCGGCCGCTCCGGCCGGCACCTGTGGAGCTTCGCCGGGATGGGTTTCACCCCCGACTTCGTCTCCCTCGGCAAACCGATGGGCAACGGACACCCCATCGCCGCACTCGTCACCCGCCGCGACATCGTCGACACGTTCCTCGCCTTTGACGAGTACTTCTCCACCTTCGGCGGCAACCCCGTCTCGGCCGCCGCCGCACTCACCGTCCTCGACATCATCGAGGACGAGAACCTGATCGCCCGAAGCGCCACCGTCGGCGACCACCTCCGGTCCGAGATCGCCGACATGGCCGACCACATCGGCGTCGACGTCCGCACCCGTGGATCTGGGCTCATCGCCGGCATCGAGGTCGTGCGCGACGGACCCACCCGCCCCGTCATCGACATCGTCGAAGCCATGAAGGCTCGGCGCGTCCTCATGAGCAACACCGGCCCTCGCGGCGACGTCCTCAAGGTCCGCCCCCCTCTGGTTCTCGCCGAGCGTCACGCCGACCACCTGGTGTCGGCGCTTCGCGACGTGCTGACCGGCCGGGACACCTGACCCAGCGGGTCCACGGAGGCACCTCAGTGTCGGGAAGAGCCTTCCGGGTAATCGCCGAATCTCCGCTCCACGCCGTGACGGTCGTGGATCACCCACTCGCCGCGCCCGGCTTGCGGGACCTTCACCCGGATGCGCCCTGGCGCCGGTTGTGAGGCCGAGGTCCACCCGTCGAGGTCCCGGACAAGACGTTCGTAGTCGTTCGCGGGGTCCACAGGTCAAGGATGACGGATGCGCGCTGCCATCGGCAGATCGAACGGTCAGCTCGTCTCCGTCTGGAACCCGTGGCCCCACCGCTACGTTGGAGCGGGTGCCTGCCCCACGCACTGACGTCCACCACAGCTCAGAGGAGACCCATGCGCAGCGAACTGTTCGGCACGAACCTCGAGTCTGCCGGCACCGGCCGGTTCGCCTTGCAGAACCCACGCATGCTCCGCGTAGCCCTCGATGGCGAGGTGATGGGGCGACAAGGCGCGATGGTCGCGTACCAGGGCCAGGTCGACTTCGCCTACCAAGGCGCGGGCGGCATGGGGAAGTTCCTCAAGAAGACCTTCACCGGCGAGGGCATGCCCTTGATGAAGGTCTCGGGACGCGGTGACGTGTTCTTCGCCGACGACGCGATGGAGATCCACCTCGTCAACCTCGAGAACGACGCCTTGACGGTCAACGGCAGCAATGTCCTTGCCTTCGACTCCACCCTCGCGTGGGACATCAAGCGGGTCGAGGGGGCATCGATGATGGCCGGCGGCGTCTTCAACACCACGTTCACCGGCACCGGCACCGTCGCGATCACCTCGCACGGCAGTCCTGTCGTCCTCGACGTCGACGCGCCGACGTACGCCGACATCCAGGCAGCGATCGCGTGGTCTTCGTCGCTGAGCACGGCCGTACGGCGCACCGCTGGCGCCGGTGCACTCATCGGCCGTGGCTCGGGAGAGGCCTTCCAGCTCGAGTTCAGCGGACAGGGGTTCGTCGTCGTCCAGGCCAGCGAGGGTCGGGCGGTGGCTCCTCACAGCCACTGATGGTGGGCTACGACGGTGACCGCTCGTCCGAGTGCAGCACTGATTCCCGCGTTGAGCGCAACGGCGAAGTGTGGGGCTCTCGACGAGGAACTCCAGCTGGTCGAGGTGGGTACGCCAGGTCAGGTCGACCAAGCTGACTTCTGGCTGCGTGCCGGTGGCGTTGGCGACGACCGCCGTACCCTCGCCGGATGACACGGGGGACGGTAGTGGTGATGGTCTGTGTGCTGCTCGCCGGTTGCGGCGCAGGCGACACCGAGGTCCCCGGTGATGAACCGATCACGCCCGCGGCGATTGCTGCCATCGTGCAAGAGCACGTCCACGTGGAGCCGAGGCGCATCGCGGAGTCGGAGGTCCTGGCTCGCGGGCTCGGGGACCAGTCCACGGGCGTGTGGCTCGAGTATGCCGGCGTGTCGCTCACCGTCGGCGTGGCGCCCACCAGCACGAGTCCGCTGGTATGTGCCACGGCCGCGTTCTTCGATGAGTGCGTAACCGACTCCGTTGACGGTCACGAGGTGACGATCGCGTGGCAGCAGCTCGAACCTGAGGAGGACCCCGGGGTCGTCTACGTCATCGACCGCCGTCTGGAGGAGGACGTCTTGGTGAAAGTGAGTGGAGCCTCCGTCACCGACGATCCGCGCGACCTCGACCTCGGCGTGCCGCTGGCTGACCTGGCCGCCCTCGTGGCCGATCCGCGACTGAGCCTCACGACGACCCCACCCGTCGTCGAGCTGGGCGCCGACGTGGAGATCGAGCAGGGTGGACCGAACGAGACGCCTGCCCCGCGCTGACCATGCGTCGGGTCGTGCCCGCAGCGCGGCCGACGCGGACTTTCGCCGCTTCTGCGTACGGCCACTGGCCGAGCAGCACCTGCTGGCTCCGTGGATGTTGAGAGACTGAATCGGTGACGGACGACAGAGCTGCAGAGATCGCCGCGAACCGGAGGCTCTGGGCGATCGTGAACGAGCGATACACCGATGCCGCCGCCGAGAGCATGTGGCGCCGGGCGGAGATGGCGTGGGGACTGTTCGCCGTACCGGAGGAGCAGCTGGGCGTCCTGGGCGACGTTCGCGGTCTGGACGTCCTCGACCTTGCCTGCGGCACCGGCTACGTCGCCGCCTGGCTTTCACGGGCAGGTGCCCGGCCGGTCGCACTGGACTTCTCCAGTGATCAGCTCGGCACGGCACGGCGGCTCCAGGCCCAGCTCGGCCCCGACTTCCCCCTGGTCCAGGGTGACGCGGAGCGGATCCCGTTGGTCAGCGGGCAGTTCGACCTCATCGTGAGCGAACACGGCGCGGCCGCCTGGTGCGACCCGGAGCGCTGGCTGCCCGAGGCGGCGAGGCTGTTGCGCCCCGGCGGTCGGCTGGCCTTCCTGACCAACAGCAACCTGTCGACGCTGTGCGTTCCTGCCGAGGGCGGCGTGGCGCAGGACCGGCTACTCCGCGGGCAGCGCGAGGTCCACCGGGTTCAGTGGCCGGGCGGCGGATTCGAGTTCCATCCATCGCACGGTGAGTGGATCAGGCAGCTGCGCCGTTCCGGCTTCGTCGTGGAGGCGATGCACGAGCTCTACGCGCCGGCCGACGGACACGACCACCCCTTCTACGAGATCGTGTCGCCCGAGTGGGCGACGGCGTGGCCGGCCGAGGAGCTGTGGGTGGCGGTCCTCGACCAGCCGGCGGACGGGACCCGTGCATCATCATCGGCCCGTGGGGACGGTCTGATCGAACGTCGTTGAGAACTCTCCGAGCGCTATGGTCGCCGCGTGGTCGACCACGCATCGGAGCTGTGTGAGCTTCCCTCCCTGTCCACAGGTCGTCTCGTGCTCCGACCAGTCGGAGTCGGGGACCTGGACCTGCTGGTCGACCTGAACTCCGACCCAGCAGTCATGTCCTACGTTCGAGGGCGCCCCGCAAGCCCTGACGAGTCCGCCGCTGAGTGGCGGCAGCGCCTTGCCCACCAGAGCGATGCAGGGCGCGGACTCGGATACTGGGCCGGTTTCGAGGCTGGCACCTTCGTTGGCTGGTGGTCGGCGTCGTCATTCGAAGGACAGTCCGACATCTCTGGCATCGGCTATCGACTGCGCCCCGCGAGCTGGGGCCGCGGACTTGCCACGGAGGGGGCGCAGGCGATGATCCGCCAGGCGTTCTCGTGCCCGGACATTGACCGAGCTGTCGCCTCCACGATGGCGGCGAACACCGGATCGCGTCGCGTGCTGGAGAAGCTGGGGATGACGCAGTACGCCGCGTGGGCGGCGTCTCCGGACAGGCAACAGGTTCCTGGCTGGCAGCACGGCGAGGTGGCCTACGAGCTCCCGCGTGCCAGGTGGTCGCCTTCCACATCGAACAGCAACTGAGCGTTTCCCGTCCCTGTCCATGCGCCGGCTACGGCCGAGGTCGGGTGGGCGAAGGCTCCAACCCGGTCGTCTCGTCTGCATGAGCCGCGCCCCGCTGGCCGACCATCGCCAATCGGAACAGGAAGAAACGCACCAACCCCGTGCCCAGGTTCGTCGCGATGAGGACGACCAGCTCCTGCTGGCGAGTCGGTTGGGCGACAACGGCGTCGAGAAGCCACAGGGAGCCTGCCGTCACGGCCAGGCTGAAGCCCAGAAGGGCAAGCCCGAGCGCCTGGTGCTGCACGGTTCGGTCCGTGCCACGCACGCCAAAGGTGACGTAGCGGTGCCCGAACGTTCCAGCGATCGTCGACAGGATGAGCGCGAGAGCGTTCGCCGGCTGGGCGCTGAGCTGCTCGCGGAGGACGAGGTAGAGCAGTCCGTAGAGCACGTTGAATGCAGCGCCCACACTGGCAAAGACGACAAGCTGCACGAAGACCGACCGCCGACGTGCCATCGCGCCGGTCACGACCTCTGGGCACGGCATGGCGGACATCCTGCCCGAGCGAGCACTCATCGGCAGATCCGGGCATCCGGACGTTCTGGTCGAGGCGCAGGCGAAGCCGGCAACGTCATGGTGGGCGGCTGCTGGGACGACCAGGACCCATGACGTTCCAGCCCGGTGCCGGCGACGCGTCGAGCGGAGGTGACGGGGCAGCGCGCACACCCTCCGATAGGTTCGACGCCATGAGTGCGCCCGGGCTCGACCCGACCTTCAGCGACCTGCCGCACCGCCGGCTCGGCGAGGTGGCCCTCGCCCGCGCCCAGGAGCTGGGCGCCAGCCATGCGGACTTCCGGTTCGAGCGCAACCGCTACCAGTACCTCGGTGCCCGCGACGGCGTGCTCCAGACCGCGAGCGACGCCGAGGACCTCGGTTTCGCCGTCCGCGTCGTCCACCAGGGCGCCTGGGGCTTCGCCTCCGGCGTCGTCCTGACCGACGACGAGGCCCGTCGCGTCGCCGAGACGGCCGTGGCGGTGGCGCGGGTGGCCGCGACGATGACCACGACGCCCGTCGAGCTGGCGCCCGAGCCGGTGCACGACGACGTCACCTGGGTCTCCGGCTACGACATCAACCCGCTCGACGTACCCACTCCGGAGAAGGGCGCGCTGCTGGTCGACTGGACCGAGCGCCTGCGCACCGGCACGGCCGTCGCCCACGCGACTGCCTTCCTGCAGCAGGTGCAGGAGAACAAGTACTACGCCGACCTCAGCGGCACCCGGACCACCCAGCAGCGGGTGCGGCTGCAGCCCGGCTTCGAGGCCACGGGCGAGGACGCGGAGACCGGGATCTTCGACTCGATGGCCTCCGTCGCACCGCCGGTGGGTCGTGGGTGGGAGTACCTGACCGGGGCGCACTGGGACTGGGACGCCGAGCTCGCGGAAGTGCCCGAGCTGCTCGCCGAGAAGCTGAAGGCGCCAAGCGTCGAGGCCGGCACCTACGACCTCGTGGTGCACCCGTCCAACCTGTGGCTCACCATCCACGAGTCGATCGGTCACGCCACGGAGCTCGACCGCGCGCTGGGCTACGAGGCCAACTACGCCGGCACGTCCTTCGCGACCTACGACAAGCTCGGCAACCTCCAGTACGGCTCCCCCGTGATGAACGTCCGGGGCGACCGCACGCAGGAGCACGGTCTGGCGACGGTCGGCTACGACGACGAGGGCGTCCGGACCCAGGAGTGGGACATCGTCCGCGACGGCGTGCTGGTGGGCTACCAGCTCGACCGCTCGATGGGCCACCTCAAGCCGGAGCTGAACGACGGCCGGTCCAACGGTTGTGCGTACGCCGACTCCTCCGGCCACATCCCGATCCAGCGGATGGCCAACGTGTCGCTGATGCCCGGCGCCGACGACCTCGGCACCGACGACCTGATCTCCCGCGTGGAGCGGGGCATCTACGTCGTCGGCGACAAGTCGTGGTCGATCGACATGCAGCGCTTCAACTTCCAGTTCACCGGCCAGCGGTTCTACTCGATCGAGGACGGCAAGCTCGCCGGGATGCTGCGCGACGTGGCCTACCAGGCCACCACGACCGACTTCTGGGGCTCCATGGAGGCCGTCGGCGGACCCGACACCTGGGTCCTCGGCGGCGCCTTCAACTGCGGCAAGGCCCAGCCCGGGCAGATCGCCGCCGTCAGCCACGGGTGCCCCACCGCCCTCTTCCGCGGGGTCAACATCCTCAACACCATCGACGAGGCGGGCCACTGATGACCTCACAGCGCAGCACCCCCCAGCAGCTGGTCGAGCACGCGCTCGCGTCCTCGACCGCCGACGACTGCATCACCATCGTCCGCGACGTCACCAGCGCAAACCTGCGCTGGGCCAACAACACGCTGACGACCAACGGCGTGATGACCGAGGTGTCGGTGACCGTGATCAGCTTCGCCGCCGTGCAGGGCGGCGTCGCCACGGGCTCGGTGTCCGGCAGCGCCTCCACGCCCGAGCAGGTCACCGCCCTCGTCCAGGCCGCCGACGCGGCCGCTCGCGCCGGATCCGCCGCGGAGGACGCGGCCGAGCTCGTCGCCGATTCCACCTCGCCGGACTGGGACACCGAGCCGGAGACCACCGACATCGGCGTCTACGACGCGTTCGCACCGGCCCTCGGCGAGGCGTTCGCCCAGGCCTCCGGCGAGGACCGCCTGCTCTACGGCTTCGTCAACCACGACGTCGCCACCACCTACCTCGGGTCGAGCCGCGGCCTCCGCCTGCGGCACGTGCAGCCGACCGGGCACTACGCCTGCACCGGCAAGGACACCTCACTCACCCGGAGCGCCTGGACCGGTGGCGCGACCCGCGACTTCCGCGACGTCGACGCCGCGGCGATGGCCGCTACGGTCGCCCAGCGCCTCGCCTGGGCCGAGCGCCGCATCGACCTGCCCGCCGGGCGCTACGACACCATCCTGCCGCCGTCGTCGGTCGCCGACCTGATGATCGACGCCTACTGGGGCGCCGGCGCCCGCGTCGCCCACGAGGGCGAGTCGGTCTACAGCCGCCGCGGTGGCGGCACACGGATCGGTGACAAGGTCGCCGCCCCCGGCGTCAGCCTCTTCTCCGACCCGGCCCACCCGGGACTCGAGTGCGCCCCGTTCGCCATCGCCGGCGCGTCCGACAACACGGACTCCGTCTTCGACAACGGCCTGGCCCTCGAGCGCACCGACTGGATTCGCGACGGCCTGCTGACCGGCCTGCTCCAGACCCGCCACTCCGCCGGGATGACCGGCCAGCCGGTGACCCCGATGATCGACAACCTCGTCCTCGAGGTGGGCGACGGTGCCGGCACGATCGAGGACATGATCGCCGGCACGCAGCGCGGTCTGTTGCTGACCTGCCTGTGGTACATCCGCGAGGTCGACCCGCAGACGATGCTGCTCACCGGACTGACCCGCGACGGCGTCTACGTCGTCGAGGACGGCGAGATCGTCGGCGCGGCCAACAACTTCCGCTGGAACGAGAGCCCGATCGACCTGCTCAACCGGTTCAGCGCCGCCACCGCGACGGTGCCGAGCTTCAGCCGCGAGTGGGGCGACGACTACTTCTCCCGCACGGCCACGCCCGCCCTGCGGATCCCCGACTTCAACATGTCGAGCGTGAGCCAGGGGGTCTAGCCTCCGCCGCCCTTCAGGCAGCAGGATGTGCGGGTCACACCGGACGAGCTCACTCGGGGGCCTGATGACGGCACTGGCGCAGGCAGAGCCTGATCAGGGTGGCGCGCTGCGGTCGAACGTTCTCTACGGCCGAAGCCGCACCATCGCGTTCGCGACCGTTGCCCTGGGGATGCTGCTCGCGGCCCTCGACAGCACGATCGTCTCGACGGCGCTGCCGACCATCGTCGGCGACCTCGGCGGGGGCAACCATGTCTCGTGGGTGGTGACGTCCTACCTGCTGGCGCAGACGATCACCTCTGCCGTCGCCGGCAAGCTCGGCGATCTCTTCGGACGCAAGCTCGTCCTCCAGGCCAGCGTCATCATCTTCATCACCGGATCCGCACTGTGCGGCCTGTCCGGCAGCATGGAGTGGCTGATCGGGTCCCGGGCCATCCAAGGGATCGGTGCGGGTGGCTTGACGGTCACCGCCACGGCGCTGATCGCCGATGTCATCCCGCTGCGCGAGCGTGGTCGTTACCAGGGAGCACTCGGCGCGGTCTTCGGCGTCACCACCGTGCTCGGGCCCTTGCTCGGAGGGTTCTTCACCGACCAGCTCTCCTGGCGCTGGGCCTTCTACATCAACGTCCCGTTCGCCCTGATCGTCATCATCGCCGCCCACCGGACCATCCCCGCCGTCGAGCGCCAGAGCCAGGTGAAGATCGACTGGCCGGGCATCGTCACGGTCGGACTGGGTGCCGGTGCCTGGATCCTGGCCACGAGCTGGGGCGGCACGACCTACGCCTGGGACTCGGCCACGATCATCGGCCTGTTCATCGGCGGCGCCGTCGCCCTGACCGCGTTCGTCCTGGTCGAGATCCGCGGCACCGATCCGATCCTCCCGATGGGTCTGTTCCGCAGCAAGGTGTTCTCCGTGTGCTCGGCGCTCGCCTTCGTCGTCGGCTTCACCATGCTCGGCGCGATGACGTTCCTTCCCACGTTCCTGCAGTACGTCGAGGGCGTCTCAGCGACTGAGTCGGGTCTGCGCATGCTGCCGATGGTCGCCGGGTTGCTGCTGACCTCGATCAGCTCCGGAATAGCGGTGAGCCGCACCGGCCGATACAAGATGTTCCCCGTCGTCGGCTCCCTGGTGATGGCGCTCGGTCTCTACCTGCTGTCGCGGATGGACACATCCACATCGACCGGCCTGTCGTCGCTCTACATGTTCATCCTGGGGTTGGGCATCGGCATGTCGATGCAGGTGCTGACGATCATCGTGCAGAACTCGGTGCCCTACGCCCAGCTCGGCGTCGCCACGTCCGGCGTCACCTTCCTGCGCACCCTGGGCAGCTCGTTCGGCGCCGCGATCTTCGGCACCCTCTACTCCAACTTCCTGGACCGTGAGCTGCCTGGTGCTCTTGCCCAGGCTCCCGGGGTGACTCCCGCTGACCTCGCGACYCCCTCCTCCCTCCACGAGCTGGACGACGCGCTCATCGCGCCGATCCTGGACACCTACGCGTCCGCCATCGGCCACGTGTTCCTGTGGGCGGTGCCGGTGGCCCTGATCGCCTTCGTCCTCGCCCTGTTCCTCCCCCAGGTCAAGCTCAGCGACGATCTCCAGCCGAGTGCCCGGGACCTCGGCGAGGGCTTCGGTCTCCCCGAGGCCCGCAACGCCGAGGACCGGATCTCCCAGCGGGTCGCGAACCTCCTCTATGCGCGTGGCCGCGAGGGAGTCCTGGAGATGCTCGAGCAGGCGGACCTGGGGATGGACGAGGGCCGGGTGTGGGCGCTCCTGCAGGTCGACGGCCTCACCGCGGGCGGTCGTACGGCATCGGTGCGGGACATCGCGATGGCGCGCGCGGTGCCTCCCATCCTCCTCCAGCCGGCCTTCGAGGACCTGCTGGACCGACGCCTGGTCCGGGGAGACCTTCAGGAACTTCGGATGACCGCGACGGGTGGGGCGGCCGTCACCCAGCTGATCGACACCTTCCGCAGCTGGGTGGTCGGCAACCTGCGGGACGTGGACGTGGCCGACACCGCGGCTGTCGACGCCGTCGTTGCTCGCATTGCACGACGCGTCGTGCGGGAGGAGGCGGACTCGCGGCCGCTCGTGTCGGTCGGCATCGAACCCACTGCGACGACTCCGCCCGAGGCGACGCCGAACTGATGAGGTTCGAGCGGCGTGACGCTCAGGGGTGACCCCCGGGAATGCCCACGTCGGGGTCGTAGGGCACGTGCGTGTAGATGAAGGTCGCGCACTCGAGGTTGCGGATCGACCCGTCCGGACGGCGTACGACGTCGAGCCGCTCGCCGCGGTGGTAGCCCAAGACGCCGACCAGCGTCCCCTGCACCAGCTCGAAGCGGTCGGTCACGACGTTGCCGCGCGCCATCGCCCGCATCTCGACACCGTCGTTGTGCCAGCGCACGTCGTAGGCGGTGTTGCCCCAGAACCACAGGCCCGGCACGTCGTGGGCCTCCGCCGGGACGGCGAGGGTCGGGCGCCACGGAGCCGGCCGGGAGTCCTCGGCATCGGGGTCGCCCTCGATGAGCGACACGGCGAGGTCGCGCGGGTCGATGCCCGTGGTCGCGTTGGCGAGCACCGCCGCCCCGATGCCGCTGTCGGGATCCACGTGGAGGGCGGCCAGGAAGCCGGGCATCGAGCCGTTGTGCCCCACCAGCCGCCCGCCGGGGTGGATGCCCAGCATCAGCCCGAGCCCGTAGTCGGCGGTCACGGGTCGCTGCATCTCCACCAACGAGGAGGTCGCCAGCACGTCGGGGCGGGCACCGCCGAGCGCCTGGCCCCACGTGACGAGGTCGGCGAGGGTGGACCACAGCTGACCGGCCGGAGCCATCGCCCCTGTGTCGGTGAGCGGCTCGTGGACCCGGACACCGGTGAAGTGGTCGACGCTCCAGCCCGGCTGGGCACCGGGACGCGGCAGGTACGACGTCGTCCGCATGCCGAGGGGCTGGAGGAGGCGCTCGGACACCAGCGCCCGCCAGGGCGTCCCGAACCGTCGGGCGACGACCTCGCCGAGGAGGCCGTAGCCGAGGTTGGAGTAGTGGAACCACGCGCCCGCCGGCGCCACCCGGCCGCTGCCGTCGTTGGCCAGGGCGAGGGCCGTGAAGTCACCTCCCCGCGTGCGCTCCCACCACGGGCCGCGGGGCTCGCTCTGCATCCCCGACGAGTGCGCGAGCGCGTCGCGGACCGTCACGTCGCCGTAGCCGACGTCGCCCAGGTGCGTGGTGAGCGGGTCATCGAGGTCGAGCAGACCCTCGTCGCGGGCCTGGACGACCAGGACGGCCGTCATCGTCTTGGTGATCGACCCGATGCGGTACTGGCCGTCGAGGCCGGGCGCCTGCCCGGCCCCGCCCGCCCACACCGCGCCGTAGCGGTCGAAGACCGCACCGACGACGGACGTCAGCCGCCCCTCGGCCTGGGCGACGTCGAGCAGTCGCTGACGCTGCAGACTCATGCACGTACTCGCTTCGCTCCGTGCGCACATGAGGCACGTGTCACGCTGCGCCGAATGGCTCGCTCGCTCCGCTCGCTCACGAGTGCGACCCTAGAGCAGCGCCGCCCGGTCAGTCCTGTGCGAACGCCTCCGGCGGGGGGCACGCGCAGACCAGGTTGCGGTCGCCGTAGGCCTGGTCGATGCGAGCCACCGGCGGCCAGTACTTGTCGGGGTCGATGCCGCGCGGGAACACGCCGAGCTCGCGCGAGTAGGAGCGGTCCCACTCGCCGACGAGCGCGCGTGCGGTGTGCGGCGCGTGGCGCAGCGGCGAGTCCTCCGGGCTCCACTCCCCCGCCTCGACGCGGGCGATCTCCTGGCGGATCGCGATCATCGCGTCGCAGAAGCGGTCGATCTCGGCGAGGTCCTCGGACTCGGTGGGCTCCACCATCAGCGTGCCGGCCACCGGGAACGACATCGTGGGCGCGTGGAAGCCGTGGTCGACGAGCCGCTTGGCGACGTCGTCGACGCTCACTCCGCTGGCCTTGGTGATGCCCCGCAGGTCGAGGATGCACTCGTGGGCCACCAAGTTGCCGTGCCCGCGGTAGAGCACCGGGAAGTGCTCCCCGAGGCGGTGGGCGACGTAGTTGGCCGAGAGGACCGCGACGGCCGTCGCGCGGGTCAACCCCTGGGCGCCCATCATGCGGATGTAGGCCCACGTGATCGGCAGGATGCCGGCGGAGCCGTAGGGCGCGGCGCTGATCGGGCCGATGCCGTCGCGCTTCTCGGTCTCAGGGTGCCAGGCGTGCGAGGGCAGGTACGGCGCCAGGTGGGCGCGTACGGCGACCGGGCCGACGCCGGGGCCCCCGCCGCCGTGGGGGATGCAGAAGGTCTTGTGCAGGTTGAGGTGGGACACGTCGCCGCCGAACTCACCGGGACGCGCCCAGCCGAGCAGCGCGTTGAGGTTGGCCCCGTCGACGTAGACCTGGCCGCCGTGGTCGTGGACGATCTTGCAGAGGTCGGTGATGGTGTCCTCGTAGGCCCCGTGGGTGGAGGGGTAGGTCACCATGATCGCGGCGAGCGTCTCGGCGTGCTGGTCGCACTTCGCGAGCAGGTCGTCGAGGTCGACGGACCCGTCGTCGGAGGCCTTCACCACGACGACCTTCATCCCGGCCATGACGGCCGACGCGGCGTTGGTGCCGTGGGCCGAGGACGGGATCAGGCACACGTCGCGCCCGGTGTCGCCGTTGGCCCGGTGGTAGCCGCGGATGGCCAGCAGGCCGGCCAGCTCACCCTGGGACCCGGCGTTGGGCTGCACCGAGACCCGGTCGTAGCCGGTGACCTCTGCCAGCCACCGCTCGACGTCGTCGACGAGCTCGCGGTAGCCGGTGGCGTCCTGGGCGGGCGCGAAGGGGTGGAGGTCCGCGAAGCCGGGCAGGCTGATCGGCTCCATCTCGGTGGTCGCGTTGAGCTTCATCGTGCAGGACCCGAGCGGGATCATGCCGCGGTCGAGCGCGTAGTCGCGGGACGAGAGCCGGTGCAGGTAGCGGAGCATCTGCGTCTCGCTGTGGTGGGAGTTGAAGACCTCGTGGGTGAGGAAGTCGGTGGTGCGGCGCAGGTCCTCGGGCATACCGGTGGACGCACCGTCGTCGCCGGGTGCCACGCCGAAGGCGCGCAGCACCGCCGAGACGGTCGACGGGCTGGTGCGCTCGGACGTCGACAGACCGACGTGGTCGGCGTCGATCACCCGCAGGTGCAGCCCGACCTGGCGGGCCGCCGCGATGACGTCGCCGGCGCGGCCGGGGACCGCCACGGTCAGCGTGTCGAACCAGGTGTCGTTGACGACCTCCACTCCCCCGGCCCGCAGCGCCTCGGCGATGCGGCTGGCGTGGTCGTGGGTGCGCTGCGCGATCCGCCGCAGGCCCTCGGGACCGTGGTAGACGGCGTACATCGACGCGACGACGGCGAGGAGCACCTGCGCGGTGCAGATGTTGGACGTGGCCTTGTCGCGGCGGATGTGCTGCTCGCGGGTCTGGAGTGCGAGGCGGTAGGCCGGGCGACCCTCGGCGTCGACGGACACGCCCACCAGACGGCCGGGCAGGTGGCGCTCGAGGCCGGCCGAGACGGACATGAAGCCGGCGTGCGGACCGCCGTAGAAGAGGGGTACGCCGAAGCGCTGCGACGAGCCGACCACGACGTCGGCGCCGAAGGTGCCGGGCGCCTCGAGCAGGGCGAGGGCCAGGAGGTCGGCCGCGACGACGGCCAGCGCGCCGCGCTCGTGGGCGGCCTCGATGACGGGACGCGGGTCACGCACCGCGCCGGAGGCACCGGGGTACTGGACCAGCACGCCGCAGAGGTCTCCCTCGGGCAGGCTCTCGTCGAGGTCGGCGACGATGACCTCGATGCCCATCCCCTCGGCACGGGTCCGGACCACCTCGATGGTCTGCGGGAGGGCGTCGGCGTCGACGACGAACGGCCCGGTCTTGTTGCGCTGCGCTCGGCGTACGAGCGTCATCGCCTCCGCGGCAGCGGTGCCCTCGTCGAGCAGCGAGGCGTTGGCGGTGGGCAGGCCCGTCAGGTCGGCCACGACGGTCTGGAAGTTGAGCAGCGCCTCGAGGCGGCCCTGGGAGATCTCCGGCTGGTACGGCGTGTAGGCGGTGTACCAGGAGGGGTCCTCGAGCACGTTGCGCCGGATCACCGCCGGCGTGATGGTCGCGTGGTAGCCCAGCCCGATCATGGCCTCTGCGGGACGGTTCTGCGAGGCGAGGGTGCGCAGCGCGCGAGCCGTGGCCTCCTCGTCGAGGGCGTCCGGGAGGTCGAGCGCCGCGGCCGAGCGGATGCCGTCGGGCACCGCCGCCGTCATCAGCGACTCGAGCGACTCGTGTCCGATGGCCTCGAGCATGTGGGCGACGGCGGCGTCGTCCGGGCCGATGTGCCGGGCGACGAACTCGCCCAGCCCTTCGACGGCGCTGGAGGCGGAGGTCGGGGTGAGGTCGGGCACGCAGGCTCCCTGAGGTCGCGTCGCTGGACCTCCCCCTCTGTCGGTCCGGTGACCTCCAGAGTGCCAACCCAGCGCGGTCCGGGTGCCTGAGAGGTTCCGGGGAGGAATTGCCCCTTCGGCGCGCGACGTCCGGTCCAGGGACCGCGCGCCGCGACTCTCCCGCATGGGATGTCGGCGCCACCGAGTCTAGCCGGGGAGGGCAGAAATGCCCGAAGCCGCCCGGTTCACGGGCGGCCTCGTGGGTGGAACGGGAGGGTCGGAGCCGGGTCAGCCGGTCTGCCGGGCAGCGCGGCGGGCGGCGAGCTCGTCACCGGCCGACGGCGCGGCCTGCTCGGCGGTGCGCTCGGACGGCAGCTCGGCGAGGGTGCCCTCGATCTCGCGCCACACACCGCCGATGGCGATGCCGAAGACGCCCTGCCCGCCCTGGAGCAGGTCGATGACCTCGTCGTTGCTGGTGCACTCGTAGACCGAGGCGCCGTCGCTCATCAGCGTCACGCGCGTCAGGTCGTCGGTGCCGCGCTCGCGCAGGTGGGCGGTGGCGGTGCGGATCTGCTGCAGCGAGATGCCGGCGTCGAGGAGCCGCTTGACGACCTTGAGGATCAGGATGTCGCGGAAGGAGTAGAGCCGCTGCGACCCGGAGCCGGCGGCGCCGCGGACGCTCGGCTCGACCAAGCCGGTGCGGGCCCAGTAGTCGAGCTGGCGGTAGGTGATGCCGGCGGCGTTGCACGCCGTCGGGCCGCGGTAGCCGGTGTCGCTCGGGAGCGGCGAGACGTCGTCGGCGAAGAGCAGACCCTGCTCCTCGGCGAAGTCGGTGGCCTCGGCCTCGGCCTTCATGCGCGCGGCGTCGGCGCCCTTCTCGTTCTCGTTGCTAGCCACAGTGACCCTCCAGGTCAGTTCCTCCGCTGAGCGGTAACTCCTGGGGGAAGGGCCCGCCCGGTGCCGGGAGGACCCGACAACCACAACGGTGGAGTTACAACAGAGACAGTTCAAACTAAGCCCGATCCTCCGGGTTGTCCATCCACGCAGCGGCGTGTCGCAACCCTCAACCTCAACTTGAGGGTGAGGGTCTCGCCGTGGTCAGTGGGACTCGAAGTCGTCGGGTGAGACGTGGTCGAGGAACTCGCGGAACCGCTCGACCTCGTCCTCCTGCTCGGCGGGCACCGCCAGGCCGGCCTCGTCGAGCACCGCCTCGGCGCACACGATCCGTGAGCCGGTGCGCAGTGCCAGCGCGATGGAGTCCGAGGGGCGGGCACCGACCTCGGCCCCGCCGTCGAAGACCAGCTGCGCGAAGAACACGCCGTCCTTCATGTCGACGATGCGGACCTCGTCGAGGCGCTGGCCGGTGGCCTCGAGCACGTCGCGAAGCAGGTCGTGCGTGAGCGGGCGGGGCGGGGTGACGCCCTGCTGGGCGAAGGCGATCGCGGTCGCCTCGACCGCTCCGATCCAGATCGGGAGGTAGCGCTCCCCCGTCACCTCTCGCAACAGCACGATGGGCTGGTTGGAGGGCATCTCGACGCGGACTCCGACGACGTCCATTTCGCGCATGCGTCCACCCTACTCATGTGCCCTGATGCCACCACGGCGGCGGGTCGGGCGGGTCAGCCGCGGTCGAGACCGACCTTCACGAGGGTCGCGTGCAGGCGCACCGACAGCGCCGCGATCTCGGACGTGGCGTCCTCGGCTCGCCCCCGGGCGGCAGCGTCGCGGCCCCGCGCGAGGGGTGCGACGACCTGCTGGACGAGGCCGACCTCCCGGTCGGCGGCCGTCTTGAACGCGCGCAGGTGCCGGGGCTCGAAGCCGAAGTCGGCGAGCTCACGCGCGGTCTGGGCGACGACGAGCGCATCGCTGTCGAAGTGACCGGTGCCGCTGCGCGCGCTGAGCAGGCCGTACTGCTCGAGCTCGACCAGCAGCTCCTCGGTGATCTCGGCGACCTTGAGCAGCTCGCGGCGCGAGAGGCGCAGGTCGCTGGTGCGCCGGAACGACTCGGGGCTCGGCAGCCCGTCCGCGCTCAGCGCCACCTTGGGCACCGTGGGCACGACGGAGTCGATCGCGGGCGGCTCCAGCCCACGGTCGATGGCGTCGAGGTGGTCGCCGATCACCTTCAGCGGCAGGTAGTGGTCACGCTGCATCGTCAGGATGTAGCGCAGGCGCGAGACGTCGTCGGCGGAGAACTTGCGGTAGCCGGCAGCGGTGCGCTCCGGCTTGACGAGCCCCTGGTCCTCGAGGAAGCGGATCTTGGGGATGGTGACCCCCGGGAAGTCCGCTCGCAGCTGGTCGAGCACCTGACCGATGTTGTAGCGGGCGCCGCGACTCGAGCCCGCGGCCGTCGAGGCACTCACGGATCAGCTGTCCGGGTGGGAGGAGAAGAACACCAAGCGGTACTTGCCGATCTGGACCTCGTCGCCGTCGTTGAGCTCGACGGAGTCGATCCGGTCGCGGTTGACGTAGGTGCCGTTGAGGCTGCCCACGTCGCTGACGTCGTAGCCCGTGCCGGTGCGACGGAACTCCGCGTGACGGCGGGAGACGGTGACGTCGTCGAGGAAGATCTCGCTGTCGGGGTGGCGACCGGCGCCCACGACGTCGACGTCGAGGAGGAAGCGGCTGCCCGCGCTCGGCCCGCGCTGCACGACGAGCAGGGCGTGGCCCTCGGGGAGGGCGTCCACCGCGGCGGCGTCGACCGGGCTGAGCTGGCGGTCGGAGGACTCGCGCTGGTCCGGGGCCCCGAAGGTGATGGTCGCAGTGGTCTCGACCGGGCTCGCGCCCGTGTCCTCCCCAGCGTGCAGCTTGGTGCCGCACTGGGCACAGAAGCGCGCATCGTCAGGGTTCTGCTGGCCACAGGCGGTGCAGAACGGCATTGGAAGCTCCTCGACGGATCGACGCCCAACCCTCAGCCGAGGGTTGAGGTTGACGGTTTCCCCGAACCTACCAGCCCGCTCGAGGCGACGACGGGCGGTCAGGGAACACCGAACGACAGGTGGTGCGGCTCAGCCCTCGAGGCCGGCCTGGTACGCCGCGGCGTCCATCAGGCCGTCGAGCTGCGAGCTGTCGGCGACCGACACCTCGAAGAGCCACCCGGCCTCGTAGGGGTCGCTGTTCACCAGCTCGGGAGTGGCGTCGAGGGAGCCGTTGGTGGCGACGATCTCACCGGTCACGGGGGCGTAGATGTCGCTGACCGACTTGGTGGACTCCAGCTCGCCGCAGGTGTCCCCCGCGGTCACCTGGTCGCCGACCTGGGGCAGGGAGACGTACACGATGTCGCCGAGCGCATCCTGCGCGAAGTCGGTGATCCCGACCCGGACCGAGCCCTCGGTGTCTCCGGGGGTGCGGACCCACTCGTGCTCGCTGGTGTACGTGAGGTTCTCCGGATACACGAGGACTCCTAGGTGCCGTGGGGCGTCGGGTGGGTGGGGTGCGGGGGGTGTCCGGCAGGCTACTGGCCGGTGCCGGGCTCCGCATACTCAGGTCGCGAGGGGTCGCGGACGCTCGTGATGTCGACCGCCTCGAGCTCCTCGATCTCGACCGATGCTCCGTCGTAGGTCTCCAGGGTCTCGACGGGCCCGGTCGAGAAGGTGAGCGCGGTCTTCAGCACGTGCGGGTCGCCGATCACCTCGAGGACGTAGGGCGGCTCGAGGAGCTGGCCGTCGAGCTCGATGCCGCCCACGGCGTTGTCGAACGAGCTGTCCGCGCCGACCCGGATCGAGTCGTTGAACTCCATCGCCTCGGCGCCGGCCGTGCGGAGCTCCTGCACGGTGTCGAGCAGCGACCCGACGTTGACCCGGCTGGACGACTCGTTGATGGTCATCCGCAGGCCGGGGCCGGTGACGGGCACCAGGCCGGCGATGATGTTGAGGGTCCGGACCCGTTGCTCGGCCTCGTCGAGGGCGGCGGACCGCGCCCGGCTCTCGTTGGTCAGCTCGTCGCGCCGCGACTCCAGCCGGCCGACCTCGCGCCGGGCTCGCTCGGCCGTCCCGGTCAGCCCGTCGAGCACCTCGATCAGCTCGCTCTCGCGCAGCCCGGAGTAGGTGTCGTTGGCCTTGGTGTCGCGCACCTGCACGACGAAGGCGAAGCCGAGGATCGCGAGCAGCACCGCGACGACCACCTGTCGCCGCGACGGCCGGATGAGGGCGTGGCGCAGGCGCTCGCGGCCGGGCTCGGGCTCGGGGTCGGTGCGATGCGCGGGGGCGTGGTGCGCCTCATGACCGGCCTCGTGCTCGCCCTCGTGACCGGGCTGGGGATCGGATTCGTGGTCAGGCATGGGAATCAGGCGTGGAAGACGTGCCTGCGGATCGCGGCGACGTTGGAGAAGATGCGGATGCCGAGCACGACGACGACGCCCGTGCTGAGCTGGGACCCGACGCCGAGCTGGTCGCCGAGGTAGACGATCGCCGCCGCGACGACGACGTTGCTCACGAAGGAGACGACGAACACCTTGTCGTCGAAGATGCCGTCGAGGTAGGCGCGCAGCGCACCGAAGACGGCGTCGAGGGCGGCCACCACCGCGATCGGCAGGTAGTTCTGCAGGCTGAGCGGCACGTCGGGGGCGAAGACCAGCCCGGCGATGATGCCCAGGAGCAGGCCAAGTGCGGCGATCACGGCGAGCTCCCCTCCTGTGCTGGTCCGCCGTAGGGTTCGGCGTCGAGCTCGATCACATCACGAAGGACACGTTCGGGCGCAGCCGGCAAGCGGATGTCGTCGACATTCTGGGCCTCGTACACAAACCCGAAGTTGTTGACGCGGCCGAACCACTGCTGGCCCTGGGAGGTCTCCACGAGTCGGGCCTGCAGCGTGCGCGGGTCACCGATCGCCGAGACCGTGTAGGGCGCGTTGACGGGGCGCCCGTTGACGTGGACGGCCCGGTTGGTGTTGCGGATCCCGCCCAGCGCGTTGATCCGCTGGTCGTTGATCGCCACGGCTTCGGCACCCGCCTCGAACAACCCGTCGACCAGGGTGGCGAGGTCCTCGTCCAGCACCTCCCCGTCCACCTCGTCGCCGGGACGGTTGTCGACCGTGATCCGCACGCCCGGGCCGTGCACGGCCGAGAACCCTGTGGTGAGCTCGGCACGGCGCACCCGGGTCTCGGCGTCGCCGAGCTCCGTCTGGGTCCTCGTGCTGTTGCTGGCGACCGAGGCGTTGAAGCGGGTCAGCCGCGCGACGTCGGCCTGCAGGGCACGGACGTCGTCGCTGCGGGTGTCGATCTGCTGGACGAGCGCGGCCCGGCTGAGCTCGTTGGCAGGCGCCTCCCGGTCGGTCTGCACGGCGACGACCGCCGCCATCACGCCGAGCGCCGCGATGGCCAGGAAGCTCGACCAGTTCGGCCGCACAGCACGCGGTCGTGCGTCGCCCGCGACCGCCCGCTTCTGGGCCACGTGGGCGTAGTCCTCGTCCATGGACCGGGCGGTGATCAGCGTCAGCAGCGGGGTGGTGACGTGCTCGGGGAGCCGGCGGCCGGCATCGGGCTCGCTCGACGCCGTCGGGGTGCCCGTCCGGGTGTCAGCCATGGTCGGTTGCCGGCGACGTACGACGTGGGGTGTCGCGCACCAGGGTGCGCACCTGCCAGGCGTAGAGGACCCCCGCCCACCAGTAGAGCCCGATCCCCCACCACGCGAAGGCCCACCCGAAGTTGCGGGCGAGCGTGGCGACGATGCCGTCGCCCTCGCCGAGGAGCAGCAGCGGGAAGGCGTAGAGCAGGTTGAAGGTCGCGGCCTTGCCGAGGAAGTGCACCGGGAGGGCCGAGTAGCCGCGGGTGCGCAGGATCGGGACGAGACCCCACAGCAGCAGGTCGCGCAGCGGCAGGGCGATGGCGACCCACCACGGGATGATGTCGCGCAGGTAGAGGCCGAGGACCACGGCCAGGATGTAGAGCCGGTCGGCCACCGGGTCGAGGATCTCCCCCAGCTTGGAGTACTGGTCGAGCCGTCGCGCGAGCCACCCGTCGAGGAAGTCGGTGAAACCGGCGACCATCAGCACCACGAGTGCGATCGCGTCGGCCTCCGGTCCGAGCACCAACCACAGGAAGAGGGGCACGCCGGCAAGCCGCACCACACTGATGATGTTGGGCACGGTCCAGATGCGAGAGGCTTCCTCGGACACGGTCAGACCCTATCCAGCACTCAGTACGCCTCGACGCCGGACACGTCGTGGTGCGCAGCGTCGCGGATCTCGCCGACGAGCTCCTCGAGCACGTCCTCGAGCGTGACCAGCCCGATCACGCTCCCGTCGCGCTCGACGACCCGCGCCATGTGGGCCCCCTTGACCTGGAGGCTCTCCAGCGCGTCGTGGAGGAGGTCGCCGGGGTGGACCGAGGCGAAGGGCCGGATCCACTTGTCCTCGATCACGCGCGAGCGCTTGTCGTCGTCGGACTCGAGGGCGTCCTTGATGTGGAGGTAGCCCAGCAGGGTGCCGTCGTCGCCGGCGACCGGGAAGCGGCTGAAGCCGGTGGCCGCGCACACCGCCTCGACGTCGGCGACCGTGGAGCCGGGCGCCACGGTGGCCAGGGTGGCCGGAGCCATGACGATCGAGGCGACCGACTTCTCGGTGAAGCCGAGCGCGCCGGCGAGCCGGTCGTACTCGTCGGCCTCGATGAGGCCCTCGCCGCGCGACTCCTCGACGAGGGCGGCGACCTCCTCCCGGGTGAAGCTCGAGTGCACCTCGTCCTTGGGCTCGATGCGCAGGAGACGGAGCACCCCGTTGGCGGCCATGTTCATGGCGCCGATCAGCGGGCGCAGCACCGTGACGATCACCATCATGGGCGGGCTGAGGACCATGGCCGCCCGGTCGGCACCGGCGAGCGCGATGTTCTTCGGCACCATCTCGCCGAGGACGACGTGCAGGTAGACCACGACCGACATCGCGACCACGAACGACACCGGGTGCAGCAGGTTGTCGGGCATCCGGGCGGCGTGGAACACCGGCTCCAGGAGGTGGGCGACCGCGGGCTCGCCGATGGCACCGAGCCCCAGCGAGCAGACGGTGATGCCGAGCTGGGCGCCCGCCATCACGAGCGAGACGTTCTCCATGGCCCGCAGGGTGGTGCGAGCGGAGCGGGAGCCCTCCTGCGCCTTCGGCTCGATCTGACTGCGGCGCGCGGCGAGCAGGGCGAACTCGGCGCCCACGAAGAAGGCGTTGAAGGCGAGCAGGACGACAGCCAGGCCGACGCCGAAGAGGTCACTGTTCACGGTCGACCTCTCCCACCAGGACGAGGTCGAGACGGTCGATGCGCAGGCCGTCCATCCGCTGCACGGTCAGGGTCACGAGGCGCTCGCGCACCTCGTTGGGGTCGCTGCGGTCGGGCACCGGCAGCTCGACGCGGTCGCCCGGCTCCGGGATCTTGCCCAGCTCGCGCATGACGAGGCCGGCGACGGTGTCGTAGTCGTCGTGGTCGGGCAGCTCGATGTCGGTGACGTCCTCCACCTCGTCGGGCCGCAGGAGGCCCGAGAGGGTCCACGTCCCGTCGCGGCGCTGGCGGATGCGCGCGCCGAGTCGGTCGTGCTCGTCGGAGATGTCGCCGACGATCTCCTCGACGACGTCCTCGAGCGTCACGATGCCCGCGTGGCCGCCGTACTCGTCGAGCACGATGGCCATCTGGAAGCCGTCCTGGCGCAGCAGCGCCATCAGCGGGTCGAGCCGGAGGCTGTCGGGCACGACGACGGGCCTGACCATGACGTGCTTGATGCGGGTCGTGGACCGCTCGTGAACCGGCACGGCGACGGCGTGCTTGACGTGCACCGTGCCGACCACGGTGTCCTCGGAATCCAGGACCGGGAAACGGGAGTGGCCGGTCTGGCGCGCCAGGTCGATGACCGCGGAGACGCGGTCGCCGTCCTCGACCGTCGTGGTCCGCACGCGGGGGGTCATGATCTCGCCGGCCGTGCGCGTGCCGAACTCGACCGAGCGCTCGACGAGCTCGGCCGTGTCGGCGTCGAGGGTGCCCTGGACGGCGGACCGCTGCACGAGCGAGGCGAGCTCCTGCGAGCTCCGCGCGGAGCGGAGCTCCTCCTGCGGCTCGATGCCGAGGCGGCGGACGATCGCGTTGGCCGACCCGTTGAGCGCCCGGATGGGTCCGCGCGTGAGGGCGGTGAAGCCGCGCATGAAGCCCTGGGTGCTGCGGGCGGTCTGGAGCGGCCGGGCGATGGCGATGTTCTTGGGCACCATCTCGCCGAAGATCATCGTCACCACGGTGCCGAGGACCAGGCCGAGTGCGAGCGCCAGCGGCGTGACCACGCTCTCGGGCACGCCGGCTGACGCCAGCGGGTCGTCGATGAGGTCGGCGATCGCCGGCTCGGCGAGGAACCCGATCGCCAGGTTGGTCACGGTGATGCCGACCTGGGCGCCCGAGAGCTGCGTCGACAGCGAGCGGAGCGCCAGCTGGACGCCGCGGGCTCCCTCGTCACCGGAGGCCGCGGCGCGCTCGACGCTGGGCCGGTCGACGGTGACCAGGGAGAACTCGGCGGCCACGAACAGGCCACAGGCGGCCACGAGGGCCAACGACACGAGCAGGAGCAGGAGGGGGGTCACGACGCGCACCAGGCGATCAGTGCGGTCGTGCGGGGACTTTGACTCTCGTCCATGGCGCTGCTGCGGGTTCCTTCGTCTCGTGCTGTCGAGGTCGTTGCCGGGCAGTGGATGCCTCGCCCGGGCGCCCACAGGGTAGCGGTCGGGACCATTGTCGCCCCAGTCGTCGTGTCGCTTTGGGGAGGCGGGTGGGAGCGCCCTAGTGTTGCGCCGGTACAGGGGCGAGCGACAAGGACCCTCAGGGTCTCGGCGAGGGGCATGATGCGAGCGTGGGCACAGTCGATCACGGCTGCCCTGCTCGTCGTACTCGTCGCCACCCTCGCCACGGTCACTGCGACCAGCGACACCGGTGACGCCGGCGGCCCCGGCTCGGTGCGGATGGTGCAGGGCACCCAGTCCCCCACTGCCGAGGCCGACGGGCCGACCCGTCCCAACCTGGTCTTCGTGCTCACCGACGACATGCGCGACGACGACCTCGACCACATGCCGATCACCCGGCGCCTGCTGGCCGACCAGGGCATGGAGTTCACCGACGCGATCTCCCCGCACCCGCTCTGCTGCCCGGCGCGCGCACAGCTCGCCACCGGCCAGTACGCCCAGAACAACGGCGTCCAGCACAACCGGGGCGTGCACGGCGGGTTCCAGGCGCTCGACCCGACCCAGGAGGCCAGCACCTGGTTCCGGACCAACGGTTACCGCACCGGCTTCGTCGGCAAGTTCCTCAACGGTTACGGTCCCCGCGACGTCCGCCCCGACGGCTGGACGCGCTGGGACGCGCTCACCCGGGGGGTCTACGACTACGTCGACTTCTCGATGACCGGAGACGGGGACCCCCGCCGCTACACCGACAGCTACATCACCTCGGTGATCGAGGACCACACCAACGAGGCCGTGCGCGACTTCGCCCGCAGCGGCGACCCGTTCGTCGTCTACGCGTGGCACCTCGCTCCGCACTACCGGATCAGCCCCGAGGGCGGTCGCGGCCTGCCCCCCGCGGAGCCGCAGGACGAGCACCTGTTCCTCGACGAGCGCCCGTCGGCCTTCGACGACCCGGCCTTCAACGAGGAGGACGTGTCCGACCAGCCCGCCTACCTGCGACGGCGCACCCCGGTCCAGCGCGACGAGGTCTCCGCCGAGAACACCGCCCGGCTGCAGACGCTGCAGTCCGTGGACCGTGCGGTCGGGTCCCTGGTCGAGACGTTGGACGACGAGGGCGTGCTCGACGACACCTACATCGTCTTCACCTCCGACAACGGCTACTCCCTCGGCGAGCACCGCTTCGTCGGCAAGGACGTGCTCACCGACGAGGCGCTGCAGGTCCCGCTCCTGGTGCGGGGCCCGGACGTGGTCGCCGGCGCCACGTCGCAGCTGCCGGTGACGCTGGTCGACCTGCCCGTCACCTTCGCGGCGCTGACGGGGGTCACCCCGCAGTGGCAGGTGGACGGCACGTCCCTGGCCCCGACGTTGCGCGGCGAGGACCAGCCGTTCCGCGACACGACCCTCATCCAGACCGGCCGCACCCTCGGCGACGGCTGGTCGCACCGCGGGGTGCGCACCGAGCGCTACCTCTACGGCACCGACGGCGTCGACACCTTCCTCTACGACCACCTCCTCGACCCCGACGAGATGGTCAACCTCGTCGACGACCCGGCCTACGCGGGAGTCCGGTCCACCCTGGAGCTGCGCCGTCGCGAGCTGGTCGACTGCGCGGGCTGGACCTGCAACCAGCAGTTCGGCCCCGTCCCCGAGCCAGTGACGACCGCGGCCCGCGAGCCGTCGTCGTGACGCCGTGAGCGAGGCCCTGCACCCCGTCCTGTCCCAGGTTCTGCCGGTCGCGGTCTTCCTGCTCGCGATCACGGTGACCGCCGAGGTCGCGCAGCTGGCCGGCGTCTTCGACGTGGCCGCCCACGCCCTCGCCCGCCGTGCCCGCCACCGGGTGGTGCTGCTGTGGCTGACGTTCGCCGCGCTGGCCGTGGTCTGCACGATCGTGCTGAGCCTCGACACCACCGCCGTGCTGCTCACGCCCGTCGGCCTCGCGATCGCGAGCCAGACCGGCGTCGCGCCACTCCCCTTCGCGCTCACGACGCTCTGGACCGCCAACACCGGCTCGCTGCTGCTGCCGGTGTCCAACCTGACCAACCTCCTGGCCGTGCACCGGTTCGAGGACCTCGGCGCGGGCCACGGCGACTACGTGCGTACGGCAGCTGCCCCGGCCCTCACTGCCGTGGTGGTCACGCTCGTCCTGATCGCCGTCCTGCAGCGGCGCGCGCTGCGCGGGACGTACGCCGTCGAACCGCCGGCCGAGCCGCACGACCGCGTCCTGCTCGTCGTCGCCTCCGTCGTGTGCCTCGCCATCGGACCGCTGTTCGCCGTCGGCGTCGAGCCGGCCGTCGTGGCCGTGGGATCAGCACTCGTCCTGCTGGCGGCCCTGCTGTGGCGCGCGCCCGGCCTGCTGCGCGACGTGCGCCCGCCCTGGCTGATGGCCGGCGGCTTCGTGGTCGTCGCCGGCCTGCTCCGCCTCGCCCAGGGCGAGGGTCTCCTCGACTGGCTCGCGCCCGCCGTCGGCACCGGCGTGCGGGCGATCGACCTGCTGCACCTGTCGGCGGCCTCGGCGGTCGGCGCCAACCTGGTCAACAACCTCCCCGCCTACCTGCTCGTCGAGCCGGCGGCGGCCGACGACGTACGCCGCCTCATGGCAACACTGGTCGGCGTGAACGCCGGTGCGCTGGTCACGCCCTGGGCCTCGCTCGCCACGCTCCTGTGGTTGCAGCGCTGCCGATCGGCGGGGCTGCGGATCCCGCTCCTGAAGCTCGCGGGGTGGGGGGCGATCTGCGCCGCGGCCTGTGTGACGGCTGCGACCCTCGCCATCCGCTGACGCCCGCCCGACCCGCAACGCAGCAGCGGCGCGGCCCCGGAGGGCCACGCCGCTGTTCTGCGCGTTTTCGAACCGTCCCACTGCCTCTGGGGGGATCCGTGCCTCGGCGGGAGGTCGGGGCACGGGTGAGCAGTGAGGGGCCCGGCGGAACGCAGCCGCCTACTTCAACAGCGCCGATGCCGTCCCGGGTGTTACGGGTTCGTCGGACAATTTCCCGGGCGGGTTCGGACCGCTCGAGCGGCCCTCAGTCGGCCTCCCAGTAGGGGCCCTGCCGGTAGGGGTCCCGCTCGATCGTCGTGACCGGCCGGCGGACGGTCCTCCAGACCGTGCGAGGGGTGCCGTCCTCGTCGAGGACCGTCCGGGCGACGCGGAAGTTGACGTACGTCGTGGTGTAGGCGTTGCGTGAGTTCCGCTTGTTCCGCCACTGGTAGTTGAAGTTCGCGACGTACTTCCGCGTCAGCTTCTTGCCGCGGATCGTCATCCAGAGCTCGTCGTTGCCGGGGCTCAGGCTCGCCCAGTTGGCGGAGCCCGTGACGACCATGTCCGTGTCGGGGTTGCCGTTGTAGTTGCCCTGGATCGCGACGTACTTCTGGTGGCTGTAGTAGCTCAGGATCAGGTCGGGCTTGCCGTCCTTGTTGAGGTCGTAGTCGTCGTCGGGGTTGTAGTCGAGCCCGGTCGAGCGGAGCGGGATCCGCCCGCGCGGCGTCGGAGCGCCGACGACGCGCTTGGTGTGGTAGCCGATCAGGCCGTACATCACGCGCACCTTGCACCCTTCGATCCACTTCTGCCGGATCGCCGCGGCCAGGTAGTCGCCGCGCCTGCCCCGCATGGTGTGCATCGACACCGCGATGCGGCTCCGCTTCTGCCCGCCCGCGCCGTCAGGGGTCAGGCACTGGACCTTGCCGAGCAGGTCGAGGACGAGGTCGTTCCTCGGGCCCGACGGCTTGGGCCAGGCCCACACCGTGTGCTTGTCGACCGAGTCGTCGCACGCGACGCCGTTGGCGGGCGTGCCGCAGAAGAACTGCGGTGGCTGACGAGTGTCGTGGTCCTTGCGCATGTCGTTGAACAGCCGGACGAACTGGCGGAACAGCTCGTGGTCCCCGGAGGTGAAGTAGAGGTCGTTCCACTGGTGGATGTCGGCGTTGAGCATCATGTTGGCCGACCCCACGGCGATGACGTCCTTGGACCTGCCGGCCTGCGAGAACGAGTAGAACTTCGTGTGCATGTTGTTGTACTGGTTCTGCTTGCTCCGGCACCCGGCCGTGCACCGGTAGATGAAGCTCGAGCGATAGCGCTTGGCTCCGATCTCCTTGCGGATCGCTCGCATCGCCTTGGTGTACTGGTGGTCGTTGAGGATCATCTGCACCTTCACTCCGCGACGGTGCGCAGCGATGAGCGCCTTCGCGACCGGCATCCGGTCGAACGAGTAGACCGCGATCCGGATCGTCGAACCCCGCGGCGTGTGCTTGATCGTGTCGATGACCCTCCGCTCGATGCGGAACCAGCCCTTCTTGCGGCGTGGATCGTTGAAGAACGGGCCCTGCGGTGCCTTCCACCGCTTGCGAGCGGACGGGGCCGCCTGCGCGGCCCCCATGGCCGGGGCGACCGTCGGACCCACGCCTCCGACCGGGGCCGCCGCTGCGGGAACCGCGGCCAGTGGGGCGCCCAGGACCAGGCACAGGGTGAACAGGACCAACAACCTCGGCACGAACTCGCCTTCCCGACCGCCACCGTCGGTGGCGTCGTCACGCTCGGGCCCCGACGCGCGGACCCGCTGTCACGGGCGCGGTCAGGGCATGTCGACCGGACCCGCGGCGTGCGCTGGTCCGGTCCCGTCCATGGGGTGACGGCACCCGGGCCGACAAAGTTGTCGGCTCCGGGTGTCTGGTTGGCGAGACGAGGCTCACATCCCGGCGGCGGTCGGCTCCATCGACCTGGAGTGGTCGGCCCAGACGGCGTCGAAGTGCGCGACGTAGGCGTCGTGGATGGCTGCCCGCTGGATCATCACGACGAGCTCGTCGTTGAGCAGCGACACGTCGGACCAGTTCTCCGAGCCGGTCCACACCGCCCGGGTGGCCGATCCGTCCCAGGTGCCGTCGACCGACATCCACTTCTCGTGGACGAAGTGCTCCCACCCGGAGGTCTCGAACCCCGTCGCCACGTTGTCGTCGACGTCCAGCGAGGCGCTCCGGACGCGGACGCCGCCCGCGAGCAGGATCTCGACGACGTCCGGTCCTGCGGCGCTGACCAGGGCCTGGACCCGGCACCCCTGGGCACGCAGTGCCGCGACCCGTCGGGCCAGGTCTGCGCCACGGGCGCCGCGCCAGCCGTACATGCTGATGCGGAGCACGGTCCGCCCGGCGACGCCGCTCCCCGGGAGTGCCCGGCAGTCGACCCGCGCCAAGCGCTGGGCGACGGGGTCGTGGTCCGCGTCCGCGGGCCGTCCGGACGAGATGCTCGTCGTCACGTCGCCGTGGGTGACGTCGACCGCCGGCGCCTCGACCAGGCGGTCCGCCGCCAGCTCGGCGAAGACCCCGCTGTAGTCGTCGTACAGTTGCGGGCTCCCGTTGAAGGTCACCAGGTCGTTCCAGTGCACACCCGCGGCGTAGCCGGTGAGGTTGGCCGATCCCAGCATCACGACGTCGGACGCGTCGTCCGCCCCATCGCCTCCTCCGGAGAACAGGTAGACCTTCATGTGCTGGTTGCCGCGGTCGCCGAGCCGGCAGCTGGCGTGGCACACCTTGACGAARCTGGGCTCCGCGCCCGTCCGGCCCGACGCGTCGCAGGCGCCGAGGCTCGCGTCCGGGGCCGTGCCCAGCAGCCGCTGCAGGCGCCGGACGGGTGGAGAGACGAAGTTGTCGTTCAGGACGACCTGGACGGTGACCTGGCGGCGGGTGCACGCCTGGCGGAGCGCGTCGGCGATGTCGGGACGGTCGAAGCTGTAGGCCGCCATGCGGATCGTGCCGCGGTCCGGCGTGGCGTCGATGGCCTCCAGCACGTGGTCGGCGATCCGGTCCTGGGCGGCCACGCCGCCGGTCGGGTCGTTGAACAGCACGCTTGCCGCGGGGGCCAGGACGACCTCGGCAGCCGCGGCGGCCGCCAGGCGTGCGCTGTCCGCGTGCTGCGCCGAGCCTGCCGTCGCTCCCCCGAACGCTGCGCCGAGCACCGGGGTGGCGACCGCTGCCGCGACGCCGAGGACCACCGTTCCCACCAGCAGATTGGTTCGCATCCCGACCACCCGATCCCGTTGACGGGGGCTTCCTGCCCCGTGGATCGACAGTCCCGCCGCGGACGTTCCCCGGGCACGGGCCTGTGGTCTCGCCGGCCGCGGGACGGTTCGGACGCACCCGGGTGGGCAGTCTCGGTCGACGACCACCGTCGGCCGCGCGCGGTCCCGGCGTCCTGGGGTCCCGGTGCGGACCGGGACTCCCGGCTCAGGACGTCGGGAACGACGGCGGGCCCGGGCACGCGTCCCTCGTCGTGATCACGCGGGGCAGGTCGGGCCCCGCGGGTTCAGTCGGCGTACGCGGGGTCGTGCGTCCCGACCTTGCGAGCGGCGGCCAGGTGTCCGCCGAGGTAGCCACCGACGGTGGCGACCGCCGCGCCCGTCAGCGATCGGCGTACGCCGGCAGCGTGGTCGCCGCGTCGGCGGGCGAGCCAGGACGACGCGAAGATCCCGATGGCCACGGCGTTGGTCGCCGCGTGCACGACCCCGACCCGCTTGTCGCGATCGGCCGCGCTCGCCCACTCGGCCCAGCCGGTCCAGGCCGTGGGGCCGACGGCCAGCAGGCTGACGCCGATCAGGCGCTGCGCTGCGGTCCGCGAGTCGCGACCGCCGACCAGGTCGAGGATGGTCGCCGAGGTCCAGGTCCCGAGGACGACGTCGGTCAGCACCGGGTGGACGGCGTGCCCCAGCCAGTCGCCGCGCAGGACCTCGCCCCGCCGCCCGGTCGCGAACGCGGCGCCGACGAGTGGCTCGAGCGCGCGCACGGCGCCGTCGAGCGCTGCGGTGTCCTCGAGGTTGCGGGTCCAGCGCACCAGCCGCGGCGTGTCCATGGCTCCAGCCTCGCCCGACGGGGTCCACGGGTCAATGCACGTGGTCGAGCCCGCGGGTCAGACAGCGATGCTCACGGGGAAGGTGGCGATCCAGCCCAGCGTGCCGAGGAAGACGGCGCAGCCGGCCAGTGTCAGGACCCACCGCAGCCGAGGCGCGTTGACGCGCGTGCTCATGCCCGCGAAGAAGAGGGCCACGGCGTAGAGGACCACGGTGAGGACGTAGTTGCTGGCGCGCTGGATGTTGGCTCGGACCTCGGCGGCTGACGCCTCGGCTCGCGCGTCCAGCTCGTCAGCCTGCTGCTGTGACACGAGGTGGTACTCGTCCATCGCGAAGGGAGTGGGCGGAGCGTCGGGGTTCGTCAGCGGAGCGGTGACGGTCCAGGCGTCGAACGCGCGGCGGAACTCGGCGCGAAAGCGATCCATCACGAAGTCTGCGAGCTCGCGGTCGCCGGTCACGTCGGCCTCGGCCCACGCGATGAACGTGGCCACGTCGATCTCGGTCTGCGCCTCAGCGAGGCTGTCGGCGCGCGACGCCTCGATCCTGATGGCGTTGGTGCGCCCCGCAGCGGCGGCCTGCTCGCCGTTCCACCGCGTCGCCTGGTAGCTGCTCCACGACGTCGCCACGGCGGCGACGACGAGGAGCACCGTGGCCACGCCCTCCTGCCAGTCGCGACGGCGGTCCGTCGCCGCCTCAGAGCGGGTTGCCATCGGCGTCACACGGGAGCGGGACGTCGAGGTCGAGGATCTCGAGCTCGGTGTCGATCAACCGCACGGTCCGCTCCATCGCAGTCGGCTGCAGTCGTCCGATGCCGCCGCCGTGCGGATGGTCGAAGAACGCCAGCAGGAGCAGGAGCAGTGCGATGACCGCCGTCGAGCTCCCCATGAGCATCCCCTGGGTGACGGGTCCCTCCGTCGGGTCCGCGAAGAAGAGCAGGTAGCCGAAGATGACGGCCGTGATCAGGAACAGGGCCAGCCACAGCGGGAGCGGGATGATGCCTTCGGCACCGTGCACCCGGGTGATCCTCGCCTGCTCGCGCTGGATCGTCTGGTCCATCCAGCGGTCGTACGCCGACTGCTCCGTAGCCTCCTGCGGCACCACGTCCGAGATGGTCCGGAACATCTCCACGCCCCAGGGGTTCATGCGATCGCCGAGCGTCCCGGCCTCGAGCGCCTCCCACTCCGGACCCGCGACCGATCGGGCGTAGCAAGCCAGCTCGGCAGTCAGCTCACCGGAGACCGCGGTCGGGAGGAACTGAGCGGTCTGCGTCTGCTGCAGGACCGTCGTCGCCTCCAGGTCGGCGCCGGTACGGGAGGAGTCGTACGACTGGAAGGACAGGAAGATGATGAAGCCGAGCAGCACGGAGAAGCCCGTGGCGAGCACCCCGAAGACACCGGACGCGCGGTCGCCGTCCTGGAAGTAGCTGCCCTCCGGAGCGCGACGACGGACCGCCAGCATCGCAGTCACGGTCACCGCCGTGGCAACGACGACCACGAGGATCCCGACCACCAGGTTCATCGCGCTCCCCCGGGGCGCCGCGGAGGTCGTGGGAGCTCGCGAACGGTTGGCATCTGGTGTCCTCGCTCGAGGGGGCGATCGCGTCCAGCGTCACCGCATGCACCGCCGCGCACCTCACCCTCGGTGAGTGAGGCCGCCGGGGTGCACCTGCAAGGGCCGGCAGCACCGTCGGGGCCAGGCTCACGCCGGCGTCGAGCACCTGCGCGCCGTGCTCGTGCTGGACACTCCCGAGACGTCCTTGCTGCAGCCGAGGATCAGGATGGCCAGGTCGTCCGCGAGCTGGTCGCCGTGGAACTGCTGGACGGCGTCGACGAGCAGGGCGGACAGCTCCACGGCGGGCCGGTCCGCGTGGCTGCGGAGCAGCTCGGCCACCCGCTCGGTACCGAACATCCCGCGTCCCCGCTGCCTGGCCTCCACGAGACCGTCGGTGAAGACGCACAGGAGGTCTCCGGGGGCCAGGTGGAGGGCGGTGTCGTGGAGGTCGGGCTGGTCGAACAGCGCGATGGCGGTGCCGAGGGCACCGACTTCCTCCACTTCTCCGGTGGCGCGCAGCACGATGGGCGGGTGGTGACCGGCCAGCGTGAACACCACAGCTAATCCGTCGTCCTCGGGTCGCAGGGTCCCGTACACGAGCGTGCAGTGGCGTTCCAGGTCGGTCTGGCTCAGCAAGGTCGAGTTCACCTTGCGCACCGTGTCGCTGGGCAGGGAGCGCGCGTCGGCCAAGGCCCGTAGCGAGTAGCGAGTAGCCGCACTCACCGTCGCGGCAGCTGCACCCTTCCCGCTGACGTCGCCGAGCACGAAGCCCCATGTCTGCTCACCCAGGTCGAACACGTCGAGGAAGTCGCCGCCAACTTCTCGACCATCGCCGGCCGGACGGTACTGGCTGGCGAGCTCGATGCCGCTGATCTCGGGAAGCGCTGGGGGCACCATGCTCGCCTGCAGCTCCGAGGCGACGCGGGACTGGTCGTCGAGGACCTCCTGGAGGCGCCGGCGGTCGCGGACACGTTCGGTGATCTCGTGCAGCACCACCACCGTCCCGGCCGGCCGCCCCGACCCGTCGACGAGTCGCTCGTGGGAGACGTCGAAGGTGCGGCTTCCCGCGTCGGCATTTCCTCCGGGCAGGCTGACCTCGTCCAGCGCAGTGCCAGCACCTCCCATCGGGACGATGTCCGCCAATCGTCGCCCGAGCAGCGCAGCGCGGCTTGCCCCCATCAGCCGCGCCGCGGCGGGGTTGGCGTCGACGATGCGGCCGAAGAGGTCGGTGACGTAGACCGCGTCCGACATCCTCTCGAGCACGGCGCTGCGTGCCAGAGGTGTGAGGTCCACGAGGCGCTCGTCGAAGAGCCCCCAGACCAGCACCACGCCAGTGACGGTGAATGCGAAGGGCGTCAGGTCGACGGTGGCGAACCAGCCCACGTTCGCGTTGTACAGGACGTTGGCCGCCCACGGGACCAGGGCGGCGGCCAGCATCACCGCGGCCATCCGGCGATAGCTGCGTGCGAGGCGCCCCATGCTGGCGACGAACAACACTGTCGCGACGAGGAGGACGAGGTAGTTGTACGCCAGCAACAGGTTGAAGGCGGGTCCCGCCACCACCTCCGGAGTCGGGTCGAGGGCCGCCGACGGTGGGTAGGACCGTACGAGGTCGTGGGTCGCGGGGAGTGCCAGCATCACGTTCGTCAACACCGGCACGACGGCCAGGAGGCACAGCAACCGTCCGGTGACCCACCGGTCCCGCCCGGTGTACTGCAGCACGAAGGTCAGCCACGCCGGCGGCAGCATCGCGACGCCGAGATACTTCAGGTCACCCCACCGACTCTTGAGCGCGATGTCGTCGACGGCGAGCTCCATCCCGTACGCCACACCCCACCACGCCACCGCCAGGAGCAGCACCGCCAGGCTCCACCCCATGCGCACGTTCCGACGCCAGGCGACGTACGTCGCGAGCCCGGCGTGCGCAACCCCGGCAACCGCCATGATGACGGCGAAGAACGTCAGCACCCCGAGTGCCCTCCCGTCCCTCAACGGCACAATCCAGACCGGTACCCAACGTTGCCCACGGCTGGGAAGCGACCCACGATCCACCCATGGTCACGACGCACCGCCACGCAGACGAGCGTCTGTCCAGCGTTCCACCACAATTTGGGTACGTCGAGCCCCTCGGCGTCCCGGAAGAGCGCCCCGACAAGGTCCGTTGGTCCGCCGTGACATCGGCAAGGCGGATGCTCGGAGACCAGCCCCGCCAAGCCCCGTGGCCCGGCGGGGCCTCGACCCCAACGCCCCCGCGGGGGTCGTGCCGCGACCGTACGTCGGCGCCCGCGCCCACGCGGGCCACTCCCAGAACTTCACCGCTGGGGGTGGAACAGCGCTAGACCATCCGTTCCGCACCCTCGAGACGTACGGATCGACGGTTGGCCAGCACGTCACCAGGGCAGCGGGCCGCGGTGCGGATCGTCGACCGTCCCGCGGCAAGCGGACCCAGGACGCCGTTGGTGGGCGGCAAGTGATCGGTCAGCCGACGGCAAGCAGGTGCCGACAGGCTCCGGACATCTGATCGGCACGAGTCCCTGGAGCCGACCACGAAGGGCGCGACCCGCAGCTCTGCGCGTACGCCTTCACTCCTGCTCGCGACCCGCCCACCCGAAAGGCACTGCCATGACCGACCTCGACAGCCGCTCGCCGCTCGCCGCCCTCCGACCCCTGCCCTCCCACGAGGACGCGGGCCCCGCGCTGGACGAGCTGCAGACCCTCCTGCCCGGACGCGTGATGCTGCCGGCGCACGAGGGCTGGGACCTGGCCCGGCTGGGCTGGTCGGTCAACGTCGACCAGCACCCGATCGCCGTCGTCACCGTGCAGACCCCGGACGACGTGGTCGTCGCCGTCGGGTGCGCGGCCCGCCACGGCCTGAGCGTCTCGACCCAGCCCGTCGGCCACGGGGCCACGACCGCCCTCACCGGGACCGTCCTGCTGCGCACCGGCGCGCTCCAGGACCTCACCATCGACGTCGAGCGCCGCGTCGCCCGCGTGGGCGCAGGGGTCAAGTGGGGCACCCTGCTCGCCGCTCTGGAGCCGACCGGGCTGATGGCCCTGGCCGGGAGCAGCCCGGACCCGAGTGTCGTCGGGTTCACCCTCGGTGGCGGGCTCAGCTGGTTCAGCCGTGCCCTCGGGCTCACCGCGCACAGCGTCGTCGCCTTCGAGATCGTCGACGCAACGGGGGCCCGTCGACGGATCTCGCCCTCCGCCGACCCGGAGCTCTTCTGGGCGATGTGCGGTGGGGGCGGCGACTTCGGGGTCGTCCTCGCCGTCGAGATCATGCTCGACCATGTGGGTCCGATCGTCGGCGGCAGGATGCTGTGGCCGCTGGAGATGGCCCGCCCGGTCCTGCGCGCGTTCCGGCAGATCACGGCGGATGCTCCCGACGAGCTGACCCTCTGGGCACACCTGTTCAGGTTCCCGCCGATGCCGGAGCTTCCCGAGCTCCTGCGGGGGCGCTCCTTCGTGTCGGTGGACCTGACGTTCCTCGGCTCGGAGACCGAGGCCAACCGGTTGCTCAGCCGACTGCGGCAGCTGCCCGCACAGGTCATCGACACGGTCGGCGTGGTCCCGCTCTCGCAGCTGGGCGGGATCGCCGCCGAGCCGGTCGACCCGATGCCGACCCAGGAGTACTCCGAGCTGCTGCGAGGTCTGGACGACGCGACGCTGGACCGGCTGGTCGATGCAGCCGGCACCGACGCCGACATCCCCCTCGCGGTGGTGCAGATCCGCCACCTCGGCGGCGCCCTCACCCGGGCGACCCTCGCGGACGGACCCAATGGCGCGATCGCGGAGGAGTACTCCGTGTTCTGCCTCGGCGTCCCGGTGGCTCCTGGCCTGCCGGAGGCGATCGAGGCGGCGTTCGGCGAGGTGCGTACGGCGTTGGCCGGGCAGCGGAGCGGACGGACGCTCTTCAACTTCCTGGGCGCGGAGTCCGACCTCGGGTCCACCTTCTCCGTCACCTCTCGGGCGCGCCTCCGCCAGGTCAAGGCCTCCACCGACCCGGCAGGCGTGTTCCGCAGCAACCGGCCCGTCTGACCGGCTCCTCCACCAGGTGGTCACCACACGTCGGGGGGCGTGTGGTGGCCACCTCGGCGTTCCTTCGACGTACGTGCGGTGCGAATCGGCTTCCGCCGAGGCGCGAGCGACCCTAGTGTCTCGGTCTGTGCACCCCGATCGGAGCATCGCGTGACACTGGAGCCCGGCGCGGCACCCGCGCCGCAGACGCTCGTACGCGTGCTCGGTCCGGTGTCAGCCACGGTCGACGGGCGCGCGTGTGGCATCTCCTCACCGCTGCAGCGCGGGCTGCTGGGACTGCTGGCGGCCGACGCCGGGCGGGTCGTGTCCGTCGACCGGCTGCTCACCGAGCTGTGGGGGGACTCGACGTCCGAGTCCGCGCTCTCGTCGTTGCAGGTGTGCGTGTCCCGCCTCCGCCGCGCTCTCGGCGACACCGCCAGCGGTGACAGGGTCGAGCCCCCGTCGGTCCGGGTGACGCGTCGTGCGCCCGGGTACGTCCTCGAGCTGCCCGAGGGCGCCCTCGACGCCTGGCGCCTCACCCGGTTGGCCGACGCGGCTCGCGCCCGGGTGACCACCGATCCCGGCGCCGCCCTCGAGCTGCTCGACGAGGGGTTGGCCCTGGTGACGGGAGACCCGCTCAGCGATGTGGTCGACGCGCTCGGGCCGGTGGCAGCCGCCGAGGCGCAGCGGCTCGCCGACCTGGTGCTGCGTGCCCGTGAGACCCGGGTGGAGGCCCTCCTCGGGGTCGGTCGCGCACCTGACGCGGCCACCGCGGCGGAGCACCTGCTCGTCGGCGAGCCGCTGCGCGAGAGCCTCCACGCCCTGCGGCTGCTGGCGCTCTACCGGAGCGGTCGACAGACCGACGCCCTGGCCGCCTACCAGGCACTGCGCGACCAGCTCTCCGAGGACGTAGGGGTGGATCCCGGTCCCGCGCTTCGACGACTGCACGCCCAGCTCCTGCAGCAGGACCCGACCCTGGACTGGTCCCCGCCGCGGACCGCAGCCGTCGTGGAAGGTGTGCCGGCCAGTCCACCTGGAGCATCGGGAACGACGGGACCGGCGGGCAGGCACCCCCTCCTGGGTCGCGACGCCGAGGTCGACCTCCTCGAGCGGGCCGTACGTCGCGGCGCGCAGGGCCACGGTGCGGTCTGGGTGGTGTCGGGCGAGGCCGGGATCGGGAAGACCCGGTTGGCGGAGGAGGTCGCCGCGAGGACTCGTGCCGTCGGCACGGTGGTGGCCGTCGGCCGGACCAACGAGACGAGCGACGGCACGCCCTACTGGCCGTGGGCGCAGGTCCTTCGCAACCTTCCGGGCGTCCCGGGTGACGGTCCGGCTGGTGTGGTGATGGGCACTGCTGGGATGGCCGAGGGGTCCAACCTCACCCAGGCGGCGCTGCACGACGCGGTGGCGGACCTCCTCGTCGGCGAGGCGCGCCGCTCCGGCCTCCTGCTGGTCGTGCTCGAGGACCTCCACTGGGCCGACGAGGCAAGCCTGTTGCTCCTGTCGACGCTCGCCGGGCTGGTCAGCGACGCCCCGATCGTGCTGCTGTGCACCTACCGCGTGGAGGACGCAGCGCCAGCAGGAGCGTTCGGATCGATGCTCGCTCGACTCGCGCGGACGCCGGCCACCGAACGCCTCCGCATGTCCGGACTGCCCGAGGAGGCGTCGCGGGACCTGCTCGCCGTACGTCTCGGCTGGCAGCCCGACGAGGCCCTGGCTGCCCGGGCCGCCGCGCGCACGGGCGGCAACCCGTTCTTCCTCCAGGAGCTCGCCCGGCTGGTGCGGGACTCCACCCACCCGCACCTGGCGTGGGACGACATCCCCGAGACGGTCCACGACGTCCTCACCCATCGACTGAGCCGGCTACCGGTCCAGGCCCGGCGGCTGCTCGACGTCGCAGCGGTGGTGGGGAGGGACTGCGAGCTCGGCCTGCTCGAGGTGGTCTCGGGGCTGTCCCCGGACGACGTCGACGCCGGGCTTGCCGCGGCGGTGGCGTCCGGACTCACCGTCGAGGTCGGCTCCCCCGCCCCGGTCCTCCACTTCCAGCACGCGTTGATCCGAGAGGCGCTGTACGCGCAGCTGGGCGCCCGCGCACGGATGCGCCTGCACGCGGCCGTCGGCGAGGCAATGTCGCAGCGCCCCGGGGTGGACGTCGACGACCTCGTCCACCAGCTCATGGCGGGGGGCGACCTCGTCGAACCAGGGCTCGTCATCTCCACCGCGACCCAGGCCGTCGACCGCGCGATGACGCAGCTGGCCTTCGACCACGCCGACGAGCTCATCGACCAGTCCCTCGGCCTGCTCGAGAGGGTCCCGGCAGGCGCCGCGCGCGACGGCCTCGAGCTGGCCCTGCAGGCGCGCCGCGGGACGCTCGCGATGACCCGGCTCGGTCTCGGCGCACCGGAGGCCGGCGCCGCCCTCGAACGTGCCCTCGAGCTCGCGCTCGGGCTCGAACCCGGGCCGGACGTGTTCGCAGCGATCTACCGCCGTTACCTGTGGCTGCTCATGGCGGGCGACTTCGCCGCCGTCCAGCAGCTCGCCGACGTCGTACTGGCACACGCCGCATCAGCACAGGGTCCGGAGGCCGCCGATCGCTTCACCCTCCTGGGCCGTCTCGCCCGCGGCTCGGTCCTGTGGTGCCTCGGCGACGCCGAGCCCGCCGTGCAGGAGCTCGAGCGTGCCCTCCAGCTCGCGCAAGGCGCTGGGGTCGGCGTGCTCGTCATCGCCTTCGGGGACCCGGCCGTACGCATCCGGATGTTCTTGTGCCACGCGCTCGCCGAGGCGGGACGCCGGGACGACGCGATCGCCGTCGCCGACGAGATGGTGCACCAGGCGCACCTCTCGGGACCGGCGGACGAGAGCGACGCCCTCGCCACCCGCGGGATGATGTACGCCGCGTTCGAGGAGCCCCACAAGGCCCACGACGACGGCGTCGAGGGCGCGAGGCTGGGGCGACTCGCCGGAGCCGACCTGCTCGGGCACTTCGCCGCGCTCAACGAGAGCTGGGGCGATGCGATCTCCGGCGCCACCCACGCATCCGATGCAGTGGAGCTCGCCCGTTCAGCAACGGAGGGATACCGCGCGACGGGCACCCGGATGCACGACCCGATCGTCTACACGATGCTGGCCGAGGCCGAGGCAGCCACCGGCCACCCGGACCGGGCGGCGAAGGCCGCGGCAGCCGGACTGGACGCCCTCGCACGCACCGGCAGCCGGTTGTGGCGGGGGCGGCTCGAGCGGGCCGCGGACGCCGCTCCGTTCACGACCTCCTGAGATCGCTCCCCTGGGCAGGTCCAGTCAGGTACGCAGTCGTCGCCAGGCCCGCGCTGCTGACACTGGCACCACGAGCGTGATGACCAGCGCCACCAGGAGCAGAGCCACGTTGGCGGCACCGTTGACCGGGTCGGCGTCGTCGGCGCCGTCGGTGAGCTCGGGATGGCGGGCGAGCCTGACCTCGACGAGGGTGAGGATCGCCGTGGACAGCACCATCGACCCGACGTAGAGGAGCCCGTCCAGGCGAGGGCGGACGTCGCGTCGTACCACGCGCCGGGCCGTCCCTTCGCCCGGGGCGGGCCGGTCCGACGTCCGCGGATCGGCGACAACCTTTTGGACCGCGGCCTCGTCACACGGGTTCGTCAACGTCCGCAACCGCAAGGGGAATCATGCGAGTCACCAGTCTTTCCGCCGCCGCGCTCATGGGGGCGGCGTTGCTCGTGCCGATGGGCACGGCCACTGCAGCGGCCGAGACGTGCGAGGGGCGACCGGCGACCATCGTCGGCATGCCGGGCGGCCACATCACCGGCACCGAGGGCGCGGACGTCATCGTCACGAACGGAGCGACAACGGTCGACGCACGCGGCGGGGACGACCTCGTGTGTGCGACCGGAGACGCCCCCGTCGGAGCCATCCTCGGAGAGGGGGCCGACACGTTCCTCGACCAGGGGGGCAAGCTCCACGGGGTCGCCGGTGGCACGGCCGACGGCACCGACACGGAGGCCGACGTCATCCGCCTCGCCTCCTACGGAACCGTCCGCACCGGCACGCCGGGTCACCCGAACGCCGACACGATCGACCTCGCCGCCGGGGGCGATCTCTACTGGTACGGCACCCAGACCGCCCCGGGGTCCGTGAACAGCAGCGGGGGCGGCCTGTTCCTCCGGGGCACGAGCGACGTCACGGTGGACGCCGGCGGCACTGTCACCGGGGTCGACACGTCCTTCGCATACAGCGGCCGCTTCAGCGCATTCTCGTTCCGCACGGCGGCCGAGACCGGGAAGTTCACGTTCCGCGGCACCGAGGCCGGCGAGAGCCTCGAGGTCGACGCGCCGACGACGTACGACCGCGACGTCGCGCTCGGAGGCGGGGACGACACCTACGAGACGAACGGACTCGGCGGGAAGGCGTCGTGGGCCAAGGGCAACGACGGCGAGGACAAGCTCCTGCTCGACCTCTCTGGCCACCGCGTCAAGGCCGGCCTGGGCCGCCGGGTGACCGCGGCCGACGGCCAGACGTCGACCCGCATCCGGGGCTTCGAGGACTACACGATGTCCGCGCGGCGCGTGAAGGTCCGCGGCACGAACCGCGGCGAGCGTCTGCACCTGATCGCCTGCCGGACCCGCGTCGACGCCGGGCCGGGCAAGGACGTCATCTCGCACTCCGTCGAGTACATGGACGGCGACGAGTGGACGACGCCGCGGTGCCGCAACTACCGGGCGGTCGTCTTCGGCGGCCGTGGCCGCGACACCATCCGCGGCACCCCCGGCAAGGACCGTCTGATCGGCGGCCGCGGCAGGGACACCATCGACGGTGACTTCGGACGCGACGTGTGTCAGGGCGAGAAGGTGCGGAGGTGCGAACGCCGCATCTGACCGAGGTTCGCACGCTGAGGCCCTCACGACCGATGTGTCGTGAGGGCCTCGCCATCTGTGGGCCGCTCATCGGCGGGTGCAGCTCGGCAGATCCCCACTCATGCCTATCCGTCAGGCACCTCCGGAGGTCATGATGGATTGCCGCGCCACGTCTCGTGGTGGCAGGCGCCGCTGGTCGAGAGGGAGGCTTTCGATGGTGACGTTCGCAGGGGTCGACCACGTGTCGCTCACCGTCTCCGACCTCGACACGAGCCAGGACTTCTACACCTCCGTGCTCGACTTCGTGCTGGTCCTGGACGTCGGCTACGGACGCATCTTCATGCACCCCGGCACCGGGTTCACCCTGTCGCTGATGAAGCACGACAAGGCACTCGGCGGTGCATTCACCGAGCTGACGACGGGACTCGATCACCTCGGCCTCACCGCAGCGTCGCGCGCTGACCTGGAGGAGTGGGAGCGTCGCTTCGACGAGCTGGGCGTGACCTACACGCCCATCCGCGACATGGAGTTCGGGTTCCACCTCAACTTCCGGGACCCCGACAACATCGCGTTGGAGCTGTCAGCTCCGAACGAACACCTGCTAGCGGCCAAGAAGGCCCTGGCTGACGGCCAGACGAGCCAAGCGGACATCGACGCCTTCATTGACGAGCACGAGCTGGACCTACCGCAGGCCGGCAAGGGCTGACCACTCCCCCGGCGCCCCGTGCTCGAGGCACCGGTCCCCGAATCGGGCGTCGGGTCGCTGGTGGGCGGACGGCGCGCAGGTCGCAGGCCCGAGATCGTCACACGAGCGACGGTGGCGTGACCCCGCCGTCAACGGAACGAAACGCGCCCATGAACGGCCGCTCACAAACTTTCAACCTCGACACCACGTCTCGCACTCGGCTCGCGTCGCTGCAGCCGCGAGCCGTGGCGACCGACTCCCCAGGAGTTGTACGTGCGCCTCACCCTCCGCCGAACCGCCCGGGACCTCAGCCTCAGGACCGAGCTGGCGCTGGCGATGACGACCGGAGCGCCGACAAGTTCTGCGAAACTCAGCGGATGGCGCGCACCGATGACGAGAAGTGGCTCGTCGTCGACGGCCAGCGCTGGCGGCGCACCGAACAGGCAGTCCCGGCCGACGCGCTCGACGCCTCCCGGCGCCAGGGCCAGGAGCGGTAGATGGACCTCCAGGACTACCGAGCTGCGCGCCACCGGAGACTCGTCGAGATGGCGACCGAGCTCGGCGTGCCCGCGGATCACGCCGCGGCGGTGGTCGATCGCGTGATCGAGGACCAGCGACGCCGCATCGTGCGCTCCGCCGACCCCGACCAGGTCGTCGTTCCCGCTCTGCGTGAGGAGGTGCTCGGCGGGCGGTCTCGCCGCCCCTTGCTCGCCGTCGTCGTGCTCATCGCCGTCGTTGCGGCGGCTTTCGCGGTCACGATCCTGACCGGTCCGCCCGACCCCGAGAAGGTCGAGCGAAGGGCCGCGACGGTGCCTGCCCTCGTGGGCCTCACCTCCGCCGAGGCCGTGAGCGCGCTGGGGCGCGCCGGCATCTCGTCGCGGGTCGACCCAGTGCCGCAGTGTGATCCGGCTGGGCAGGTGCTGGGGTCCGTGCCGCCTTCCGGCGGCACGGTCGGGCTCGACGAGGTCGTGGTCGTCATCGCGACGGAGACCCCGTCGTGGAGCTGCCCAGCCGACGCCGCCGGACGCGTCCAGGCGTGGGCGTTCCTGCGCTTCCTCGTCTCCGGCTCGGCCCGCCCGCACCTCGCGCCCGAGGTGCGGCTCTACGTCGACGGTGAGGCGGCCGGGACCGCCGACGGGACCCAGTCGGCCACCTCGCCAGACTGGCGTTGGCGCGTACGCGACCCCGTCGTGGCCTACGCGGTGCGCCCCGTGGCCAACGACCTCGGGCAGCCGGTCGTCTCGATCACCAGCGGACGACCACCGCCCACCACCTGCGGCCTCCCTACGTCGAGCCCGTCCGGTGTCGCTGACGCTCCCACCCGAGTCGTGCTCACGGTCAGCGGCGCCGGTCCTGGCGACGGACCGGAACTCGGGTGCCAGCTCACGATCGACCTCTTCGAGGACGACGACGGAGCCATCACGGTCGTCTCCGTGACCCTTCCCGGCGGCAGTGGTCTCGGACCGCCGCCCTGGGTGCGGACCCGCGACGACGGGGACGTACTCGACGACTGACCGCTGTCGTGCGGGGTGGGTGACCGAGCCTGGTCCGTGGTACGGACATGGGCGGTGTGGTCCATGAATCCGGCGATGGCGTCACCGGCTGGATGGTCGGTGACTGCGGTGGTGACCAGCAAGGCGATGGCGCCGATGAGGCCGACGGTCTCGGCGTTCTGGGTGGCCTCCTGCTCGGCCTGCTGCGGGCCGGAGAGGACGCCGAGCCCGACCGCCGCGCCGACGGCGCTCAGGAGCGCGGTGACGAGGATGACCGTTCCGGCGGCGGTGAGCCAACCGAAGAAGGCCGAGCCCCACTTGATGCCGCCGTACTCCTCCTTCTCACGGGCCACGACGGTGTGCCGGTCGGGCACACCGTCGTGGTCCCGATCTACCTCGTGGCGCGGTGGCGGGGATGGCCCGCCCTGGTGCTCACACGGAGCCTCGGCGATCGTCCACGTCGCCCTCGGCCTCGATGTGCTCCTTGCGGACCTCCTCGGTCACGGTCTCCTCGTCGGTGACTGTCTCGGTCCCGAGCTTGACGCGCTCGACGGGCTCAGCGGTCTTGCCGACGACCGCGCGCTCCTCTGTGAGCACGACCTCGTGCTCCTCCTCGGAGATCGCCGGACCCGAGGCGGCCTCGTCGCGGTTGGCGTCGGTGATGGGCTCGGTCTCGAGGACCGCGCGCTCCTTCTTCACCGGCACCGTCACCGTCTCCTCCTCGGTGGTGACGTACTTCCGCAGCCTGGCGCGGCCTGCCTCCTGCGACGTGGTGCCCACGTCGAGGCGCTCCTCGGAGCGAGTCATCGCCTCGTCGGTGTTCGGGCCCGACGTGTCGTTCCCTTCACCGGTGAACGTGTCGGTCCTGCCGGTCGTGCCCGGTGTGCCCGAGGTGCCGGTGGTCGTGCCCGTGCCGCTGTCGGGCAGGCCCGAGTTGCTGGCGCGCTCGGAGTAGGTCATGCCGTAGTGCTCGTAGAGGCGCCGTTCCTCGGACTGGTCGAGGTGTCCGCTGTCGACGTCGACGTTGGGGGCGTCCTTGACCTGGTCCTTGGTGAAGGGGACGTGCACGCCGTCATCGGTGACGTCGGCGTCGGCGGCGGGCACGAAGGACTCGCTCATGCCGAACAGCCCGGTGTTGACGGTCAGGAACTCGGGACGGTTGGTGTCATCGTCGAGGAAGACCTGACCGATCTTGCCGATCTTCTCGTTGTCGCTGGAGTAGAGGGTCTGGCCGATGAAGCGGCCGTGGTCGGTGGTGTCCATGTGCGTGTTCTCCTGGTGGATAGGTGGGCGCGCGGCAACGGTGGGTCGCATTGCCCGATGGGGATGGAAGGTGGTGGGCGGTCAGTACTGACGCGGGGTGGCGTCGTAGCTGCTCCCGTTGCGGTCCTGGTCGACGTGCTGGTCGTAGACCGCAGTGCTGCCATTGGTGCGGGTGTCGCTGAGGTTCTGGGCAGCGGACCTGGCCTGCTCGCCGACGGACGGGGCGCTCTGGGCCTGCGCCTTCAGGCGCGGCGCCTCGCGCTCGGCGGTGGTCAGGTAGCCCTCCCACCGCTGCTGCATGGGGCGGATGAGCCCGCCGCCGACACCGACGATGACGACGCCGGCCACGGTGGCCAGGATGGCGATGAGGACTGGGGTGGTGACCGTGGTGGCCACGCCGACCTGGTTGAGGGCGGCGATGACACCCAGGAAGAGGATGAAGGCCGAGGCGATGTTGGCCAGCGTCCGTCCGTAGGACAGTCCGCCGATCATGTTCTCGAGCAGGGCCTTCACCGCGGCAGCAATGGACGCTGCGACGACGAGGATGATGATGGCCACGACCAGGCTGGGCAGGAAGCGAATGACGTCCTCGATCAGCCTGCTGATCGGGTTGGCGCCGAAGACCCCGAAGGCGAGCTGCAGCACGAACAGCAGCAGCGTGTAGTAGATGAGCTTGGCGACGATGTCGCTGGCGTCCATCTTGGAGCTCGACAAGGCCTTCTTGATGCCGCCTCGCTCGACGGCCCGGTCAAAACCGGTGCGTTCGAGCAGCGCGTTGAGTGCTTTGGCGATGAGCTTGGCGATGATGATCCCGATGACCAGGATGAGCAGGAACAGCGCCAGCTTGGGCACGAACTCGGCGATCGTGGTCACGCCGTCACGTAGTGCGTCTCTCATGTGTCCTCCGTCCGCGGCCGCCACGAGCACGTCCTCGCACGGGGAGGGGGACGTCGACGGGCGACCACATGGATGTATGGGTTTACGGTGTAAGCCGTACCCGTCGGCGGAGGGCCGATGCGGCGGGACAGGGAAGTTCACCCTCAGGGGGGCCTCAGGAGGTCAGAGGTGGGGTCAGCCGTCGACGTGCTCGTTGCGAGTGATGGTCATGCGATCGAGCAGGGCCTCGAGTGCCTCCTCGAACTCGACGGCCGAGTGGTCCTCGGACAGCGGCCCGCGCAGCCGCGCGACCGTCGGGTACTCGGCGAGGCCGGGCGTGCCGGTCTGGTCGTCAAGGACGTCGAGGGGGCCGACGTCGGCCCCGTGGACGGCGACCTCGAGGAGGAGATGGCCGAGGAGGAAGCTGGTGTAGGCGCGATAGGCCTCGAGGGCGGCCTCGTCACCAAAGCCCTCGTCCAGGAGCCCGGACAAGAATGTCTCCACCACGTCCAGGCTGCGCAGCGGTGGGCGCAGCCAGGGCGCCTCCGCGGGACGCGACGCCACCAACGGGAACGCCTTCGGGTGGGCCAGAGCCATTCGCCTGATCCCGTGCGCCATACGCTGCAGGAAGTCCTGCCACCCGTCCTGCGGGGCGTCGAGGACGACCTCGTCGGCGCGGACGCCCGCCACGAGGTGCTCCACCACTGCGTCGAGGAGGTCCTCCTTGCTGGGGACGTAGCGGTACAGCGCCATCGCCTCGACACCCAGCTGTTCCCCGAGTCGACGCATGGTAAGGCCGGGCAGGCCGTTGGCGTCGATGAACGCCAACGCCGCCGACACGATCCGGTCGCGTGTCAGGGGCACTCGCTCCGAGGGCGCGGCCTCCTGGTCGACTGCAGCGCGATCGGCGTCCGGATAGTCCGTGCTCATGCTGACACCCCCAATTGGCAGTCACCGAACCCGACCCTAGCGCGCTCACTCCGGGCCGCGAACGGGTCTGCACGTCGCTGCGGGACGAGTGGCCACCGGGCGCATCACGGAGCAAGCCGTGGGAACGGATGCGCAGGTCGCCGCAGCTACCCGGGTTGCCGGGGCGGCAAGGCCTGGGCGGTCAAGAAGCGGCCGTCCGGGCCGTCACCCATCAGAGGGTGTCGGGAAGCCGGCGAGTCTCCGCGACCTCAGCGGCTACGACCGCGACCTTCCGGTTGCTGTTCGACGAGATCCGCCGCAGGTAGTCGAACGCTTGGTCCGCGGTCATGTCGTAGCGCTCCATCAGCACACCCTGTGCCTGCCCGATGATGTTCCGGTTGTGCAACGCCAAGCCGAGCTGGTCGATCTGCTTCTCGGCTGCCATGACCACGGACACGTGTCCCGCTAGGGCCTGCGCTACAGCGACGTCGTCAGCATCGAAGCGGCAACCGGTCCCGCAGTACAGGCTCAGCGCGCCGAACGAATGCTGATCGGTGTACACCAGCAGCGACATCATCGAGTCCACCCCCAACTCCGCGCGCACCCGCGGCGCCCACGCCGGCCACCGTTCCTCGAGGGCCAGCTCAGGGCTGACGAGGGTGTTCTGATCCCGGCGGACATCGAGACACGGCCCCTCGCCCGACTCGGTCTGCAGCTCGTTGGCTCGACACACCAAGTCGTCCGTGCTTGCGCGCGTCAGCAGTCGACCGTTCTCGTTGACCGTGAGCCCGGCGTGGTCGCAGCGCGTCACCAGGTCGACCGCGGCGTCCACGGCGGCCTTGAGGCGCGTGTCCTCGTCGGGCGCGGCAGCTAGCGCTTTCGCCAGCTCGGTGAACCCGCCCAGCAGTAACTTGGCGTCGTTCAACCCCGCCTCCCTCCCACGTCCCGTAGTGCGTGTTTACATGCTAAACCAGGGTCCGGTCGCGGGCGCCAGGTGGAGACCACTGATCGGATCAATTTCTCGTTGCCAAGGCAGGCACGCAGCGGCACCCTGCTCGAGGTCGGGAATGACCCAAGAGTTCGGCAAGCGGGCTCAACGACGGAAGACGCGTAGTTGTGAGCAACGGGGTGATGGCGCACCGAAGGCCGACCTTGGCGCCTGTGCAGCCCGCGGTCATCATCGGCCACCGTTCTCCCCAGAGCTCGGGAGCAGCTGTTGTTGTCTCAGACCATGCTGCGTCCGCTGGGGGCGCCTGGCGGGCAGGGCGCGGTACACGTCGAGGTACCCGCGGCACATTCGATCGGCAGTAAATCGCTTGGCGCCGCGTCTGCACGCCTCAGGGTCGATCTGGTCGATCAGACGGACGGCGTCCGCCATCTCGTCCACGTCCTCGCAGATGAAGCCGGTGATCCCGTCCTCGATCACCTCGGGCAGGGACCCGCGCCGCAGCGCGACCACCGGCGTGCCGGCGGCCAACGACTCGATCATCGCCAACCCGGACGGCTCGGGCCAGTCGCTCGCGAAGAGGGTGGCGCGGGCGCCTGCGTAGAAGGCTGGCTTCTCGTCCTCGGTGATCGCGCCGACGAAGTCGACGTCTGAGCCCATGTGCGGCACCACCTCCTTCTCGTAGTAGGGGACGTCGGTCGGGTCAACGTTGGCGGCCATGCGTAGGGGCACGTCTGTGCGCCGCGCGACCTCGATCGCCGACAGCGGCCCCTTCTCCGCTGCGATCCGGCCCACGAAAGCGAGGTAGCCGTGCCTCCCGTGCGGCACTGCGCGGTAGGGACTCAGGTCCAGGCCGTTGTAGACGGTCGTCGCCCACGTCAGGTCGAGGTCTGCGACCGCGCGCCGTTGAGCGTTGCTGATCGACACGAGCGGCACGGACCCGTAGCGCGGCATCAGCTCGCGCACGGAGTCCAGGTCGAGGCGCCCATGCAGGGTCAGCACGGTCGGAGTCGCGATGAGCCGCGTGAACGGCAGCGCCAGCACGTCGAGGTGGGAGTGGATGACATCGAACTCACCGGACCGCCATGCCACCTCGGCCAGCATCTCTTKGTGTAGGTGGGGAGCCACGTTGCCCATCTCGTCCGCATTGAAGCGCTCGCGCAGCGGCGTCTCGAAAGGCTCCAGCCGGGCCGCCGTCGTCGAGGTCGCCGGCCCGAACAGAGTGACGTCGTGCCCCCACGCGACGAGGCCGTCACACAGCGTGGTGATGACGCGTTCGGTCCCGCCGTACGCACCCGGAGGTACTGCCTCATACAGCGGTGCCACCTGCGCGATGCGCAATGGCGGGCCAGCGTCGATCCCGCGTTCCGTCCTGGCCCGGGGCACCACCACATCCTGCGCCCGCACGGCTTTCCGCTGCCCGTCCAGCTGGGGGGACTCCATCGTGGCCATTCCTCCTTGGTTCACGGCCGATCTACCGGATTCTCTTCTGCTCGCCTGCAACAAGGTCGCCGCGGCACGCGCGGCAGTGGTGACCGACGACGCCGCGGCGGGGGGGGCACGCGGCGCCGCCGGAGCTATCCGGTGCGGCCCTGTCGAGGATCTGGCGGACCCTCCTGCAACCGGTCGGGCGGTGGGCGCATGCGCGTGCGTCAACCGCCCCACGAGCGTCACCACCTGCTGCTCGAGCTACGTCACTCGCTTCTCCACTTGCGTCCTCCGACGTCGTGCTTTCGTCCTTCTGTCCCCATGACCGGCGGGCCGCCGCTGGATGACGCGAACCCGCCCGTGGGGACGACCGCGGTCCGCGCTGCCGGGTCACGCGTGACGGGTGCGGTGCAGGACGAGGCTCGCGTCATGCGCTCGGCCCACGCTGGTCATACACTCGTGGAGGTCTACCCGAGGGGCCGCAGCTCCTGCTTCTGGTTGGGGAGGAGGACCGTGTGGCGACCGAGCCCCTTCCGGACCGAGACCACTCGTACGACGAACGGGCCCTGGTCGACCTCCTCCCCGTGCTGCGCCGGGTGGTCGCGGCCCGGATCAAGGACCCTCACACCATCGAGGACCTGGTCCAAGAGACGCTGGCAAGGCTGATGTCGTCGTCCACCCGCGTCGACCCTGACAAGCTGCATCACTACGCGGCTGTCACGGCGCGGCACGTCGTGGCCTCGTACGCCGAGCGGAACGACCGGGTGCGCGACCGCTCGCACCTCCTCGCCGAGGCCATGGACATGGAGTCGCCCAGCGAGGACGTGCTGCGGCAGGAGGATCGCGGTTTCGTCGGCGCTGCGCTGGCGCAGCTGTCCGCCGCGGACCGCGACCTTCTGATGGCCCATGAGGTCCACGGGACGGACACCAGCACGATGGCGACCGAGCGGGGCTCCACGCCCGGTGCGGTCGCGGCGCGGCTGAGTCGCGCCCGGGCGAGCCTGCGGGTGGAGTACCTCCTGGCCGCCGAGGGCATCGAGCCACCGTCGGATCGCTGCAGGCCGGCGCTTCGTGCGCTGTCCGGCGGTGACCGGCGACGCCAGCGGGAGCTCGATGTCGACGGCCACATCCTTCAGTGCACGACGTGCGCGCGGCTCGCGGAGCTGCTGTTCGAGCGCCGCGCACGTCCCATGGAGGACGACGTCGTGCGGGTGCCGGTGTCCCGGGACGCTGACGTGGTGACGGCCAGGCAGCAGGGCCGCGAGGCCGCGGCCCGCGCCGGCTTCTCGCTTTCTGACCAGACGCTCATCGCTACGGCCATCTCCGAGATCAGCCGCAACATCGTCAAGTTCGCCGAGAGGGGAGAGGTGACGGTCTGTCTGGTGTCGGAGGACGGGCGCCGCGGGATCACTGTCGTTGCCCGCGACGTCGGCCCCGGGATAGCCAACCCCGAGGATGCGTTGCAGGACGGCTACAGCACCTACCACGGGTTGGGTCTGGGTCTGCCTGGCGCGAGGCGCCTCATGGACCGGTTCCACCTGAGATCGGTGCCCGGCGAGGGGACGACCGTGACGATGGAGAAGTGGTTGCCGTGAACCGTTCAGCACCGACCAGTGAGCAGCACGAGAGAGGCGCAGACATGACCGATCACTCCGAGGCCTTTGCCACTGACGAGCCCGCGCACAGCGCCGACAAGCTGCTACCCGAGCTGGTCGCCCACCTGCGCGAGCACCGCACCGAGCTGCGGCAGCAGTGGGCCGAGCGGATCACGCAGGCCCACCTGCTCTCCTCCATGACCGACCAGGAGGTGTTCTCCGAGGCGACATCGGTATACGACAACTATGTCGAGGTGCTCGAGACGGGCAGCGTCGAGGCGCTGAGGGACTACGCGCGCGACCTGTCGGAGCGCATCATCCCGCGCGGCGTCGAGACGCACGAGGTTGTCGGTATCGTCCTGTTGCTGCGGGACGTGCTGGCCCGTTCTCTCTTCGAGAAGTACCGGGAGGACTTCGATCTCCTGCACCGCGTCCTCGACGCCTACGAGCCGGCGGCCAACCGCATCGCGAACACGGTGGCCGTGAGCTTCGTCGAGCAGCGGGAACGGGTCATCCGCGAGCAGCAGGATGCGCTGCTTGAGCTGTCGACCCCGGTGCTGCAGGTGCGCGAGCGGTTATTGATCCTGCCCATCATCGGCGTGCTGGACCACGACCGGGCCCAGCAGCTCACTGAGCAGCTGCTGCACGGCATCCGGGCGCATCGGGCGAAGCTGGTGGTCATCGACGTCACGGGCGTGCCGCACATGGACGAGACGGTGGCCAACTCCCTCGTGGACACCGTGACGGCCTCCCGACTCATGGGAGCGGACGTGATCATCACCGGATTGTCCTCCGAGCTCGCTCAGACCCTCGTCACGATCGGTGTCGATCTCAGCAAGATGCACACGGTCGGCGACCTGCAGGGTGGAATCGAGGAGGCGGAACGGCAACTGGGGTTCCGCGTCTCGAAGGTGCCCGATGCCGACTGACGCGTCCACCTACCCGCTCCCGCCACTGCCCGCCTCGATCTTGTCGCAGGGGCCGAACCTGATCGTCTCGATCCATGCCGCTCTCAACGACGAACAACTCGTCCGGCTGCAGCGCGAGCTCCTCGAACGGGTGGGACGAGACCGGTCGCGAGGGATCGTCATCGACGTCGCGGCGCTGGACGTCCTTGACTCCTTCGCCGCGCGAACGTTGACGGACCTGGCCTACATGGCTCAGCTGCGCGGTGCCCGGACCGTGGTGGTCGGTATCGCCCCGGACGTCGCCCTCACGCTGGTACGCCTCGGAGTGCGGATCCCGATGACGCAGACCGCACTCGACCTTGAGGAGGGCCTGGAGTGGTTGAGGGCGTGACGGACTCGCTGGAGCGCTTTCGCCTCGACTATGCCCCCCTGCTCCTGCGACACCTCTCCCAGCGGGACGAGGCCGGGCTGCAGGCGGCGTACCAGCTCGGGCGCCGAGCGATGCAGGAGTCGGTCGGACTCCTCGACGTCGTCAGGGTGCACAACGAGGTGTTCCTCGAGGTCCTCACCACCGTTCGCGCCCTCGACGAGGTGACCGATGTGACGAAGGCCGCGTCCGACCTCCTGATTGACCTGGTCGCGTCCTTCGAGGTGGCCCAGCGCGGATTCATGGATGAACGGCGTGAGGCCCGACCCTGAACAATCGGGCCGGCGGATGACAGGACGGCCTCGGGGCTCAGTCGGCTCGTTCGAAGAGCGCCAGCAATGCAGCCCGGTTCCGCGGACCCCACACGAGCTCGCGAAACCGGTCGACTGGTCCCACCGGCCAACGCACCGCCACGGCTCGCACGTCGGGGTCCTCGATCAACGGGAACAGGAGATCGGGGACAGAGGACCATGCGACCTGGAACGGTCGATCCCACAGCTGGACGACCGCGCCGGAGACGGGTTCTGTCAGCTCCAACCTGTCGTGCATGGCACCGAGCCGCTCGTACGCGGTCATCAGTGCTCTTTCGCGCTGCTGCCAGTTCGTCGCCCGGCAGCCCGCGAAACCGCGCGTGGACCAACGGCCTCACCACTTCTTCGTAGTGCCGGCGGGACAGGTCGATCCCGGACACGAACGCCTCCACGAACTACCCCTTCCTCCAGCGGAGGCATTCATCTCAGCCGAACGGCAGCTCCCGGCTGCGTTCCGAAGCGCGACTGTCGGGGAGGTGCGCCTCCGTAGACCATTCCGGCCAAGCTGGTTGCGCCGGCCAGTGATGATCTACGGCGCGTCGACGAGCTCCGACGTCTGTGCCACCTGGTTGCGCCGCGTGACCGGACGTCGGAAGACGAATCGGCGGAAGAGGTAGAACCGCGCACCGAGGCCGAGCACGAGACCGATGACGTTGGCCGAGATGTTGTCCGACAACGGGTCGTCGAGACCCAGCACGTCGCGGCTGACGATGAGGCACGCGATGGGAAGCGACATCGTGACCAGGTTGATCAGCACGTACGCCGACCGGCCGCCGTCGGCTTGACGCGGCGGGCGGTCTCGGAATGCCCAGCTCCTGGCGCCGCGGTAGCTGATCACCATGCCGACGGTGTTGGCCAGCACGTAGGCAAGGATCGGCCGATCGCTGAGGAGCGGGTGGTTGCCCGTGCTGAAGCCGTGGACCAGCCCGTTGAAGAGGATGAAGGCGACGATCGTGGCGACGCCCCCCACGGTGAGGAACCGGCCCAGCTCAGCCAGCATCCGCTGGTAGCGCGTGCCGAGGATGTTCCCCGCTCGGCTCGTGTCACGCGCCGAGGGCATCGACCCTCGCGTCACAGCGGCAGCAGAAGGGTCGATGGCGCGCACACCCAGTCTGAACACACGCGAACGGGGACTATTCCCCGTACACGCGCGGACCAGAGTCGTTTGCGCCTGCCGAGCGCCTCAGTCGCAGAGCTGTTCTCGTCGCTTGAGCTGCGCGGCCAGTGTCGCGTCCAATGGTGTGGTCGAAGCAACCGCCGTCCGCCCATGTTCGCGGGCTCCCAAGTGGTCCCAGTCGCCGGGCATGCCCTCGGTGTTCGGTCTGTGCTCCGGTGGCGTCGAGTCCGGAACGGGGGTGGCCAGCTGGTGCTGATGGGTGTGCGTGCGCACGCGGATGTCCTTTGCGAGGTCGTGGGGGCGCGGGCAGATTCACGCCGCGCTGTCGCTCACGGTCCCTGAGCGGCGGCGGTGCGAGGCCTGCGTTGCCAGCGGGGTACGAGGCGTAGTGGCTGGATGACGGTCAGGCTTGGAGCGGCCTGGGGTGGGTCAGCGCAGCGGGTCGAACGCCACGAGCTCTGGCGGCGCGACTCCGGTGGCGATCTGGTGGGCGAGGAGCTTGCCGGTCAGCGGTCCGAGGGCGATGCCCCACATGCCGTGCCCGCCCGCGACGTACACGCCGGGTGCGCGGGTGCCCCCGATGAGCGGCAGGCCGTCTGCGGTGCACGGGCGGGACCCGACCCACTCGTCACGACGGTCGTCGAGGTCGACGCCGTTCAGCAAAGGGCGCGCGGCGTCGACGATCGCGTCGATACGGCGTTGGTCGAGTGCTGCGTCGGGGTCGCGGAACTCCATCATCCCGGCGACGCGCAGCCGCGTTCCGTCAGGCCCGTGGAGCGGCGTGCACGCTACTCGTTGGGCGGGGAAGTACACGGGCGTGGACGGAAGGTGCTCGCCGGCCACGCTGAAGGAGTAGCCGCGGCCAGCCTGTACGGGCTGCCGTACGCCGAACTGGCGAGCGAGGCGCCCGATCCAAGCGCCGTTGGCGAGGACGACGGCGTCGTAACGGTTGGTGCCGTCGACGTCTTCGCGGGTGGTGAGGTAGGCGCCGCCGTTCCCGGGGTGGACGCCGGAGACGGAAGCGCCTTCGACGATCCGGCCCCCGCGGTCCACGACCGCTCGAGCGAGCTCTCCGACGAAGGCCGGCGGGTTGATGTAGCGCTGGTCGTGCAGGCGGATGACGGCCCCGACTGCTGAGGACAGGGCCGGTTCGATGCCGCGGGCCTCGTGGCCGGTGAGGAGGTCGTACTTCACGGCCTGGCCTGCGTCCTGGATGTGCTCGAGCTCGTCGACAAGTGCTGCGCGCTCCTCAGGGGTGCGGAAGGCTGCGAGGAACGGTTCCGCCGGCCGGGTGGTGGCCGCGACGCCGTTGTCGGTGAGCTCGTCGAAAGCCTCGAGGGCGCGGCGGTTCATGGGGGCGTAGGCGCGCATGCCGCGTCCCCAGTGCCGCTCCGTGCTGTGGCGGGCAAACCCGGTGAGGAACCGAAGCAGCCGCGGGTCGGGCCGAAGCGGGACGTAGACGGGTGAGGAAGGGCTGACGACGGCGCGGACGCCGTAGCGCAGGACGGCAGGTTCGGGTAGGGGTGCGGTGAGGGCGGGGGTGAGCCAGCCGGCGTTGCCCCATGAGGAGCCGGCAGCGACGTGATGGCGTTCGTGGACGGTGACGTGGATGCCGTGTTCCTGGAGGTGCCAGGCGGTCGCGAGTCCGACCATTCCGGCTCCGACGATGGCAACGGACTGGGGCATGGCTGAGGGGCTTTCGTGAGGGTGGAGACGAGCGGGGTGGGTAGACGACAGCAGGCGACGAGGTGGGCGCAGCCGGCTCATGTCGTCTGCCACGGGACGGTCTCGAACGCGGCTGGCTCACGCGGGGCTACGCAGCGGGTGCAGGTCCCGGAGGTGCCGTCCTGTACGAGGGATGTGAGCGTCCTGGAGCTGGCGGACGATCCGGACGTCGAGCGCGTCGAGGAACGGGTGCCGCGACGCGGCGAACCCGGGGGACGGTCAGCTCAGCGGGCGGGAGGGGCGCGGTCGACGCTGCGACGCAGCACGTCGAGACCACGGATGCCGCGCGCTTCTTCGCTGAGCTCGAGGGCGAGCAGAGCGGCGCCGGACGGCACGTGGGAGGGCAGGTGGGCGAGGTCGGGCGCAGCCGCCACGAGCACCATGTTCGCCTCCATGGCCTCGACCATAGCAACGTTCGCGCCGAATGCCAGTTGGCGCGTGCAGCGCCGTCCCGCCCGCGAGAAGGACTGCTGCGACAGGACCGTTTGGGCGGTGAGGGCATCGCAAAGCTCGCCGCGGCCGGCAATGGTTCCGGACGTGTTTGGGGCGTGAGCGTGCACGTCGTCGGAATAATAACGATACGCGCTGCGTTTCGTATTTAACGATCGTTTCCCGCACCCGGCGGGGACTCACACGGAAGGACCTGCCATGACTTTCATCGCCGTCGCCATCATCTTCCTCGGCCTGCTTGCGTTGGCCCGGTTCGCCAGCCGCGACTCGTTCGCGGGCGCCTCACTCCGCGACCAGCCGCACGACGAGCTCGGATACCGCCACTCCCCCGTGATCGGGCGGCGCGGCTGATCGTCGGGCCGGAACGTCATGGGTCCTGGTCGTCTCAGGAGCCGCACACCATGACGTTTCCGGTTTTACCCGTAGCGTCGACTCGAACATCCGGATGACCCGATCTGCCGAGACGAGCTCGTTTCCCAGATGGGTGTTGCGGCCGCGCGGCCACCGTTAGCCTGCGGCGCATGAAGTCCCTGCGTGCCGCCGCCTCGCGTCTCATGACGGTGGGGCTGCTGAGCGATGGCTGGTACTCGATCTTGACCGGGCTGGCGCTGCTCTTCCTGGCATACGTGCTCGGCGGGGTCTCGTGGGACACGGACCCCGCGGCAAACCTCGTAGCGATTGCCTTCCTCGTCATCGGTTCGTGGCACCTGACGCGCGGCATTCGCGCTGAGTTCCGGCGGCGGCCCAAGCCCACGGACGACGCCGCGTAGGCGATCACCGAACATCCGCTCGAGCTGAAACCAGCCCCTGACCCGCGTCTCCGCAGGTCAGGGGCGACACCTCGAACGGCGTCACCTGCCGGCGAAAGCTGCGGTCGACTCCGGATTGCCGGCGGGGCGCCACTCCCCCGCTCGGACCTGCGCCGACCCGCCCGACAAGACCTGCCCCGTAGGCGCTGCACAGCGCCGCCAACGACCGCGGTAGCTGGTGCGCATTGAGCTGCTTGGATCTCTAGCGCCGCTCCTCGTCGCATGAGCGGTGGACCTGACCCGGCCTACCGTGTCGTATCCGCGGACCTTCGTTCGTGGGATGGACAGGGGCGAGCGACGAGCTGCCTCCACCTCCACCACAGGAAGGACCACTGCCATGTCCAAGGTTGTCGCCATCATGTCCATGTCACTAGACGGGTTCGTTGGCGATCCCGACGACGGCGTGGCCGAGGTCTTCGATTGGTACGCCAGCTCGGGAGATGTCCAGATCCACACCGGCGGATCGAACCCCATGACGTTCTCGATGTCCGAGTCGAGCGCCCAGCACGTCCGGGAGCTCACGTCCGAGCTCGGCGCCGTGCTCACTGGTCGCCGCACGTTCGACGTCGCCGGCGGCTGGGGAGGCAACCATGCGTGGGGACCCGCGTTCGTCCTGGCTCACGAGATCCCTGCCGGCTGGCCACGAGCCGACTCAACCGTCACCTTCGTGACCGACGGGATCAAGAGCGCCGTGGCACAAGCCAAGGCCGCCGCTGGGGGCAAGGCAGTCGGCGTCCACGGCGCCGACACCATCCAGCAGCTGCTCAACGCCGGCCTGCTCGACGAGATCAGCGTCGACATCGCCGCGGTCCTGCTCGGCTCAGGCGTACGGCTCTTCGACCACCTCGACGGCACGCCCGCGGTCCTCGGCAGCCCGTCATCGATCCAGGGGGTCGGGGTCACGCACCTGCGATACCCCATCCACACCCAATGAACGGGGCTGCGTCATTTCGCCTCGTACCGGGTGCTAGTGGGTCGACCCGGTGCGCGTCTGGGATTTCACGCGCGAGTCCGGTCCCGGTGGGGATCGCGGACGGGGCTGGCGGAACGTCGCCGGTGACAGCTGTCGACCTGCAGGGAGTGATCCACTCGCGGTTCCTTTGCGGACGCTCAGGCAACCGAGGGCGCGCGTCACCCCTCCAGCAGATCGAGGTCGCGCACGCAGAACCCGTGATGCGCCCACTCCTCGTTGAGGACCACCTGCAGGCACTCAAGCACGGTCTTCCCCGCTGCGTACGGCGGCCAGCCCGGTCCGACAGGCACCGGCGCGACCGCCAGCAACTCCTCGGCCGTCACGCTCGCCAACCAATGCTCCAGCTCCGCGGCCTGCTCGTCGCGGACTGTGATCACCTGGTCGAGGTCAGGTGCCGCCGCTCGATCTAGGCCTTGCTCTTCCTGGTCCGGCACGAAGTCCGATGCCAACCCAATGGCGGTGAACGGTTGAGGTGATCCGAGGCAGCAGCGACGAAACCACGAGTCGTGCACGAAGACCAGGTGGCGCAGCGTCTCGACCGCCGACCATTCGCCGCCGACGCGCTGGTGCTCCAACCCCTGGGCCGTGCCGCGGAGGCGCGCCACCGTTGCCGCCCAGCTGGCCCGCAGGTGCCGCTCGGCTTCACGTAGGTCAGCCGGGTCGCTCGATCGCATCAGCGGCCGCACCGGGTGCCGCCGGTCCAGCTCGGCCTCGACGTACGCCATCACTTCGACCCCGTTGACCACCAGATTGCTGACCAACCCGTCGATAATGGCGTCCTGCATCACCACCCCAATCACACGGGCCCGAGTCAGGTCGCACTCGCGGAACTCGGCGTCCGTCAGGTCTTGATCCTCGAATCTCGCCATGCCAGACAGTCTCCATCGGCGTACCGACATGTGCCCGGCCCTGACACGACCGGGGAACGTGGCACCCAGTTGACAATCCCTTGGGGCGATAGCAGCGGCCCGGCGCGAGTCTTTCCGCCGCCTGCCGGGTAGCTGCGCGCAGTCCGCATCGGTGACCCCTTCCTCCTAGCCCTCTCTCCATTGCAGTCGCGACGGCAACCGGAACTAGGATTCGCGCTTCGCCCCGAGAGGACCTGCAAATGGCTACCGACTACGACGCATCCCGCAAGACCGAGGAGGAGCAGAAGGAAGAGAGCCTGGAGGCCCGCCGCCTCACATCAGGTGAGCAGGACAAAACCTCTGGAAAAGTGGACGAGGACGAAACCGAGCTTGCCGAGTCATACGAACTTCCCGGCGCTGATCTCTCGCACGAGACTCTCTCCGTCGAGGTGGTGCCAAAGCAGACGGACGAGTTCACCTGCACGTCGTGTTTCCTCGTTCAGCACGAATCTCGACGACCCTTGCCGGCTGTCGACCTCTGTGCCGACTGCGCGTAGGAGTCGACACACCCATCCTCTCGGCTCGGGCGGGGGCGTGTAGGCAACTCCGATCGCGCGCTGATCCCACGCACGGTCCTGCGCGTCATTGCGCCGCGACAGGGGGACTATTCGAGCTCCCGAGATCGGCACTGACAACTCTGGGCCATGGACGCGCGCAACTTCCCGAGGAGTCAAGGTCACTCCTTCCGATCGGGACGTGACCGGTGCGTCGAGCCGTATAGAGCGCTCACTCCACGTGTGAATTGCCGAGTTGGTCGAGCGAAGCGCGCACCGCGTCCGGCGGAATGTCGAGGATCTGCTCGTCTGCGGCGGACGCCAGGTCTGGGACGGACTCGCCCCGCGCAGGTTCCCGATCTGGGATGCCTGCCCGAGGCACGGCGGGGTCGGCGGCGTGGGCAGCCGCCTCGAAGTAGCGCAGTAGTTCCACCGGGAACGGCAGCACGAGGGTCGAGTTCCTCTCAGCCGCCACCTCGACCATCGTCTGCATCAAGCGCAACTGCAGGGCACCCGGCGTCGCCGTCATCGCCGCCGCGGCTTGCGAGAGCTTCTTGGACGCCTGGTACTCACCGTCGGCCGTGATGACCCGGGAGCGACGCTCCCGCTCGGCCTCCGCCTGCCGCGACATCGACCGCTTCATCGCCTCGGGCAGCGCTACGTCCTTGATCTCCACGCGGTCGACCTCGATACCCCACGGAACGGCCGGACTGTCCAGCATCACCTCGAGGCCCTGATTGAGGCGCTCGCGGTCGGACAGCAAGTCGTCGAGCTCGCTCTTGCCGATGATCGATCGCAGCGAGGTCTGCGCCACCTGCGAGATCGCGTACTGGTAGTCCTGCACCTCGACGACCGCACGCACGGGGTCCATCACTCGGAAGTAGACGACCGCGTCTACCCGCACGGTCACGTTGTCGTGGGTGATGCCGTCCTGGGCGGGGACCGGCATGGTGACGACCTGCATATTGACCCGCGTCATCCGGTCCGCGAAAGGGATCAGCATGGTCGGGCCGGGCCGCCGGACCTCGGGCTGGGCGCGCCCCAGCCGAAACACCACACCACGCTCGATCTGTTTGACCACACGAACGCTGGCCGACAGGCCCACGACGATGAACACGAGCACTGTCGCGAGTACGAAGAGCAGGACGTCCATGACGACCTCCGGGGATGGGTACCGCCTCGTCCTCCAGTTTACGTCGCCCAAACCGATTACGATCCGCCTCACTCGCAAGCCCTGGCTGTCAGCGACCAAGGGATGGCCGAAGACTCGAATGAGAACTCAGGACTATCCGTACGACCCGATGTATACGTCATTCCGCCGCGTGACGTCCGCCCTCGCCAATACGGGGGACATCCGGGTAGATGGACTCTTGTGCGCCGTGCCAATCGCCACGGTGTCGCAAGGGTTGCCCCTGGAGTGCAGCGGCAACCATCATCTCGAGGAACGGGGCAGAGTCATGGGTTTTCAGCAGGTGGACCTCGGGGACGGGGTCGTAGTGATGTTCGAGGTCAGCGATGCCGGCTCCGCCGGGCTTGACGCAGAAGGGCGAGGGTTAGAGCAACTTGAGAAGCTGGCGGTGGGCGCAGACAAGTTGACCCGCGCGTTCCGGGACCGTCTGGCACCCGACGAGGTCGGGCTCGAGGTCTCGGTCGGCATGTCTGCCGAGGTCGGCTGGTTCTTCGCCAAGTCGGAGGCGGAGGCCACGATCACGTTGTCGCTCGCATGGACCAAGGAACCCGCGAGCTAGCCGCAGTCGATCGGACTGTCTGCTTTGGCTGGACACTCGATCGAACCTTCGGCGACCACATGTCCGCCTGGGGAGCACGGCGAACGTGCATCAATCCGCCGCAAATGACGAACCGGCTCTGACCCAGCGTTTCCGCTGGTCAGAGCCGGTTCTCTCGGTCGGGCTGACAGGATTTGAACCTGCGACCCCTTGGCCTCCGACGTATGCGCACTCCCCCGTCGGACTTTTTGCGCGCTAGTGCCGCATTGTGCCCCTGACCTGCGGAAACGCGGGCAACTGCGACCGCAGCGGCGCGGCGCTCTTGATCCGTTCCGCTCAAGTTTGGCGAATTGCGTTGGGGTTTTCGGTACATAAACGTGCCACGGTTCAAGTCGCGGTCCGTCCTTCCTTGAGGAGTCTCTCCTCGGCCAGCTAGGCAAGAACCGATCGGCGGGCACCTTCAAATCGCGCCGGGAGGCGCTCCGATCGGCCAATCGACAAGAGCAGCAGGTCCTCGCTGGCAGCTGGCACGACGCGGGTCAGGGCGAGATCACCTTCCACGACTACGTCGAGCGCGAGTGGCTCCCCCACAAGCACCTCGAGGTGACCACACGCTCCTCGTACATCTCGTATCTGAACAAGCAGTTCTATCCCGCGTTCGGCAACAAAAGACTCAACAAGATCTCGCCGTCAGTCATCCAGGACTGGGTGTCGCCCACCAGGCGTGTCCATGCAGGCGTCACGGCCGCAGGAGATGGGTCGATGGCGCGCACATCTAGCGAACACGAGCGGTCGGGGACTATTCCCTGCTCCCGCGCGGGGCGGGGCCGTTCGTGCAGGACGCGAAGATGTCGTCGAGCAGCTGCCTCCCGGGCGTGCGGCCCACCTCCCGGAACCACTCCGTGCCCAGCACCCGGCGGCGCAGGATCGACGGCAGGCGAAGCAGGAACGCGAGGGTTCGCACGCTGTCCCCGCCGCCGCTCTGGCTCGCGTGCGCCTGCAGCGCGCGGACCTTGGCGCCGAGCTGGGGCCGGACGTCGACCCGGTGGGTCAGATCGGAGTGCGGCGTGTAGGCCGCCGTGAGGTCGGGCATCCGGGGCAGCGGCAGCACCCGGGCGCCCACCCGCAGCAGGCGGGTCGCCCGCAGCAGCAGGTCGCGGTCGACGGTGGCCTCGAGCACGACCGGCGTGCCGGCGAGCCTCGCCGCGCGCTGTCCGACGCGGTGCACCTGGACGTGGTCGGGGTGGCCGTAGCCGCCGGCGGCGTCGTACGTCGTAAGGGCGTCCGCGTCCTCCTCCTCGAGCACCGCAGCCAGGTCGATGGCGACCAGCTCGGGGTCGAGCTCGCAGAAGGGACCACTCCCCCCTCCGACGCGCTGTCCCGGGACCGACCCCGAGTCCGGGTGGCCGAGCAGCACGACCCGCGCGACGCCGAGCGCCTCCGCCGACGCGGCCAGCTCCTCCGAACGGACCCGCGCCAGCGCAGCCGCGTCCGGGTCGTTCGCGGCAAGCCCGGCCTCGCCGCTCGTCGCCACGACAACCACCACCCGGTGCCCCTCGGCCGCCGCGCGGGCGAGGGTGCCGCCGGTCAACAGCCCCTCGTCGTCGGGGTGGGCGTGGAACGAGACGAGGGTGTACGTCATCGCGCGACCACCGCCCGTGCCCCCTGCCGGTCGACCGCGCCGGCGAGGGCGTACACCCGGGCGTGGTCCGACAACGCCTCTGCCCAGCCGAAGCGCGGCGCGACCAGCCGATTGTGTTCGGCGATCCGGGTCCGCAACCGCTCGTCGGCGAGCAGCCGGACGAGCTCGTCGGCCATCTCGCGGTCATCGCGGGCCAGAAGGCCATCCTGCCCGTGCGTCACGAACGACGCCACGCCTGACCGTGCGCTGGCCAGGACGGGCACACCGCTGGCCCGCGCCTCGAGCGCGGCGATGCCGAAGGACTCCCGGTGCGCGGGCGCGAGGAAGACCACGGCACCGGCCAGCCGCTGCCGGATGACGTCGCGCTGCTGGGTGCCGGCGAGCTCGACGACGTCGGCCAGCCCGTGACGATCGACGTACCGCTCCATCGCGGCGCGCTTAGGCCCGTCGCCGATCACGGTCGCGCGGAGGTCCACCTGGCCGGCTGCGCTGCGGAGCACGTCGAGCAGCGGCAGCGCGCGCTTGACGGCGGTGAGGCGCATGACGCTGAGAACCCTCGGCCTGCCGTCGACCGGACCGAGCGGCAGCGGCAGCCAGGCCGAGAGGTCGACCGCGTTGGGCAGAACGTGGACGGGCACGCCGAGCAGGTGTCGCACCGGCTCGGCGGCCGGCTCGCTGACCGCGCTCCACATGACCGGCCAGCGGCCCATCCCCCACAACTCGCGGGTCAGCTCCGGCAGCGGCCCGAGGTGCGTCCACAGCGAGTGGACCGTGACGACAGTCGGCACGCCGGCGTACGACGTCCGCCGCGCGGCGGCCATCGCGAAGGGCGACACCACCGACACGTGCGCCTGCACGACCTCCGCCGACAGGCCGGTCAGCCAGTCGGTCCTCCGGTCGCGGACCCGCATCAGTCCGGGGAGCGACTCACCGGGCGTGGTGGTCACCACCAGGACGTCGTGACCGGCGGCCCGCTGCTGGTCGGCGAGGTCGCGGACGTGGAGCTCGATCCCGCCGACGCGCGGGAGGTAGCAGTCGGTGACGTGGACGACCCTCATGCCGCCACCCGCTGCCGCCAGGTCCAGCCAAGCAGCAGCAGCCCACCGACCGGGATCTCGAGGCCGAAGGTCAGAGCCCGGTAGATCAGCACCGCTGCCGCGACGGCGGCCGCGTTGGCCCCCGGGGCCAGCAGCAGCGCGCCCGCGAGTCCGAGCTCGACCAGTCCGAGGCCGCCCGGGGTGAGTCCGACGAGCGTGGCCAGCCGCTCGACGCAGAAGGCGACGAGCACGACCTGCCACGGGACGCCGGCGCCCGTGACGAGCAGGCAGGCTTGCAGGAGCAGGAAGAGGAGCACCGTGTAGCCGGCCATGCCGATGCTCAGGCGACGCCATCCGGCTCGCACCACGCCCTCCGAGACCCGGCGGGCCCGCTCGACCCGGCCGCCGAACCGAGCAACGGCCCGCGGGTTCGCGAGCACGAAGGCGGCGCCCACGACGACGAGCGGCAGGGCCACGGCGGCCGCCAGCAAGACGTGCTGCAGACCGGCAGGCACGGGCAGCCCAAGCAGGACGAGCGGCACCAGGACCGCGGGGAGGACCAGCTTGGCCACGACGTCCCAGAGGTTGCTCACCACGGTGTAGCCGGCGAAGCAGGCGGGGCTGAAGCCCCAGCGCCGGGTCATCCTGTAATTGAGCGCGACCCCGGCCGCGCCCCCGAGCGGCATGACATTGGCGACGGCGCTGCCGGTCAGGCTGAGCAGCAACGCCCGCCGGTGGGTGAGCCCGGGCAGGGCGGCGGTGAGCGTGATCGTGTGCGCGGCCAGGCCGGCCGCCCACACGAGCACCAGCGTCAGCATGGCCCCGGTGGGGACCGAGGCGAGCGCGGCGGCGACCGCTGCCCAGGGGGCGCCGGCGACGGCCGGGAAGGCGACGACCAGACCACCGACACCCGCGGCCACCCCGACGGCGTACCCCACCAGCCGGCGCCGGCTGCGCACGGGCGTGAGCTCTTCGTCGTCCTGCAGCCCTGCTTCGCGTTCCACTCGACGAGCATCTGCCGCTGGACCTGCACGCGACCTGACAGGAGCGGCTGGGGACGGTCAGGTGGCTTGCAGGTGGTGAGTCCGACAGTTGCACCATGACCACCGGGGACGTGATCGCGGTGTCGGGCAGCATCGGCGCCGCCGCCGGCGCTCTCCCGGTGATGGACCGCGATGGGCGGGACACCGTCCATGCCCCAGCAGTCGCAGCCAGGCGCTTTCCCGTCCTCCCGGTCGAGTGGGTCGCCCTGGTCGTCGCGCTGATTCTCCGGGTCCCCTTCTTGCACGCACCCGCCGCCCCGGACGAGGCCGGGTTCCTGCAGGTCGCCGGCCAGTGGTCGCCCGGGGGCGGCTCCCTGTACGGCCGATACTGGGTCGACCGGCCACCGCTGCTGATCGGGATCTACCAGCTCGCGGCCGCCGCGGGCGGCATCGTGCCGCTGCGTCTGCTCGGATGCGCGGCTGTTGCGGTCACCGTCCTGGCCTGGGCGGCCACTGCCCGGATGGTCGGCGGGCGCGCGGCCGCCCGGTGGAGTGCCGTCATCGCGGCGGCGCTGCTCGTGGCTCCGCAGCTCGGCGCCCAGGAGGTCAACGGCGAGCTGCTTGCCGCGCCGTTCGTAGCCCTCGGTGTCTGGGCGCTCGTCGGAGTCGTCGGCGCACCTCGCACGGCAGCTGCGGCGTGGCGTGCCGCCGCTGCGGGGATGGCCGCGACGGGCGCCGTCCTGGTCAAGCAGAACATCGTGGACGTCTTCGTCTTCGCGGCGGTCCTCTCGGCGGTCCTGGCAGTCCACGCCCCGAGACCGGGCGGCCATCGGTCCGTCCGGACCTCGGCCGTGGTGGGTGGCTTCACGGTCGGCGCTGCGGCCGCGGCGACGATCGTCGGTGGGTGGGCGGTGCTCCACGGCACGTCACTCGCGGACACCTGGCAGGCCATGTACGCGTTCCGCGTGCAGGCCGCGCACGTCGTGGCCGAGGGGGGCGGCAGTGGCTACGCGGAGGTGCGCGCGCTGGAGCTCGGTCAGGAATGGGTGCGGAGTGGCCTCGTCCTGATCACGGTGGCAGTACTGGCCAGCGTGCGGCGCTGGCACCGGGAGCCGGTCATGGTCGCGCTCGTGGCCACGATGGCCTTCGACCTCGCGTCCGCGGCTCTCGGCGGAGGCTACTGGCGCCACTACCTCGTGCAGCTCGTCGTTCCGGCCGCGGTAGCCGTCGGTGTGCTCGCCGGACGGGCGGACCGCGTGGCCAGGGTGGCGACCGTGGGCGCGGCCGGGCTGACCGCGGTGGCCGCGCTCGGGGCCACCTTCGTCGTTCCACCGACGCCGACGGCCGCCACGGTCGGCGCGGCTGTGGCGCGCGCGGGTGAGCCGGGCGACACGCTCACCACCTTGTACGGCGACCCACGCGTCAACCTCGCAGCCGGCATGTCGTCGCCCTACGAGAACCTGTGGAGCCTCCCGACCAGGACGCGCGATCCGCACCTGACCGACCTCCACACCGTCCTGGCCGGGCGACATCGCCCGACCTGGCTGGTCGTCCTGCGACATGTGTCCTCCTGGGGACTCGACACCAGCCGGCTCGCGAGGCTGATCGGGACGCACTACCACCCGGTCGCCGACTGCGGAGGCGTCCACGTCTACCTGCGCCGCCGGGTCTCACGACCGACGCCCACGTGCACCTCCGCCGCGATCGCACTCACCGCCACACGATGGGCGCCGCCCACGACGCTCCGGCGACCCGGCACTGTGAGCCGACGATGATCGACAAGATCCTCCAGGTCCTCACCTTCCTCCCACCCTGGCTCCTCCTCGGCGCGGTCTTCCTCCTGCCGGCGGCCGAGGCTGCGCTCTTCATCGGCCTCGTCGTGCCCGGGGAGACGGCCGTGATCATCGGGGGTGTGGTCGCACACGAGGGGCGAGTGAGCCTGTGGGCCGTGGCCCTGGCGGCAACGGCAGGCGCCATAGCGGGCGACCAGGTCGGCTACCTGGTGGGACGACAATACGGGTCGGGGCTGCTCCAGCGTCTGCCCGAGCGCCTCGTCCGGTCGGGGGACCTCGAGCGCGCCCTGGACCTCCTCGCCCGGCGCGGGGTCATCGCCGTCGCGCTGGGCCGGTGGGTCGCGGCGCTGCGCGCAATGGTCCCCGGCCTTGCCGGCATGAGCGGCCTCGGCCGCACCCGCTTCACCATCGCCAACGTCCTCGGCGGTGCCTTGTGGGCCACCACCGTGGCCGTCGCCGGCTACCTGGCCGGCGCCTCGTACCGGGTCCTGGCAAGCAGGCTGGGCACGGTCGGCGAAGTGCTGGCAGCCCTCCTCCTCGTCGCGCTGGCGGCGAGGTGGTGGCGGCGACGGACCGCGCGGGCGCTACAGGACGAACGCCAGCGCGATCCCGATGATCGCCAACGCCTCGGCCAGGACGAAGCCGAGGATGGCGATCGTCTGCAATCGCTCCTGCGCTTCAGGCTGCCGGGCCGTGCCACTGATGAAGGCAGCGAAGATGAGACCGATGCCGACTCCGGGCCCGATCGCTGACAGTCCGTAACCGACCATGTTGAGTGAACCGCCCATGACAATGTCCTCCTCAGGTAGGGGCTTCTCTCTTTTCATGGTCCGCCTGCTGCGGTGCGCGATCCAGCGCACGTTCTCATGCCTGGTCCGACCCAGCTCCACGGACCCCACACAGTCAGGTTCGAGGCAGGCCGGCTGTCCCACCATCAGTGGGTGGCCCTGTCTCGCTTCGACGATGAACGCTTCCCGCTGGCAGCGCTGCTCCTGTCCTCCGCGCTCGTCTTCGCATGGGACCTGGACGTCTCAGGCACTGCGAACGTCTACTACTCGGCGGCCGCACAGGCTGGAGCCGAGTCGTGGAAGGCGATGTTCTTCGGGTCGCTCGACGCCGCCAACGCCGTCACCGTCGACAAGCCACCGTTCGCGCTGTGGCCGATGGACTTGTCAGTGCGGATGTTCGGACTCACGTCGTGGAGCGTCCTGCTCCCCCAGGCGGTCGAGGGGGTCGCTTGCGTGGCGGTTCTCTATGCCTGTGTACGACGTTCGACAGGGGCCGTCATGCCGGCCGTGCTCGCCGGCGTCGCCTTCACCCTCACCCCGGTCGTCGCGCTGGTGTTCCGCTACAACAATCCGGACGCGATGCTCACCCTGCTGCTGGTGGGCGCTGGGTACGCCACGCTGCGATCACTCGACGGTCACCGGTCGACTCGTTGGATCGCGCTTGCTGGAGCCCTGTGCGGACTGGGATTCCTCACGAAGATGCTGGAAGGGCTCATCGTCGTGCCCGCCCTCGCACTCACGTTCCTCGTCCACGGCCGAGGTCGACTCGTGTCGCGACTCGGCAGTCTCACGATCGCGGGGATCTCGCTCGGAGCGGTGGCCGGTTGGTGGGTCGCGATCGTCGCGCTGTGGCCCGTGGTCGCACGTCCGTTCATCGGCGGCTCGTCGAGCAACTCCATCGTCCAGCTGGCGTGGGGCTACAACGGTGTGGAGCGCATCACCGGCTCCTCGGGCGGCGGACTGGCGTCATCCAACCTCGACCGGATCGGTCGCACCGACGTCGGTACCGAGGTGATGTGGCTCGTCCCGGCAGCGGTGATCCTCGGTGGTCTCGCCTGGACGACGAGCCGCGAGCGATCGGTTGCGGCCGACGTCCGCGCGGGCTTGACAATGTGGACCTCATGGTTCGTCACCTACGCCACGACGTTCGCTGTCATGGCCGGGATCTTCCATTCCTACTACACCGTCGTGCTCGCGCCGCCGATCGCTGCGGTGCTCGGCACGGGGGCGTGGACGGCGTGGAAGCGCCGCAACCAGCGCGGCGTGCAGCTGCTGCTGGTCGGGACGACACTCGTGACGTCGACGCTGGCTGTCGCCTCGATGGGGGCGGACGGCTCCTACCTCGCGTGGACTGCCGCTCCGATCTTCCTTGTCGGCCTCCTGACTGCTGCGCTCGCCCATGCCAGGACGCGCGCCCCGCTGACGGCGGGAGTGGCAGTCGCGATGGTGGTAGTCGCACTGCTCGCACCCGCCGTCTTCGTCCTCGAGACGATACGCCTGGCCCACGTCGGGTCCGGTCCGATGGCTGGGCCGGGCCACGGCGCTCCCGAGGCCGCCCCGGTGGCCGCTTCCAGCCCGGTCCGCCCGGGCGCCGACCTCTATCGAACCCTCAGCACGTCGGCAGTCACGGCAGTCGTGTCGGACGCTGAGCACTACACCTGGGCAGCGGCTGCGATGGGGGCGCGATCTGCCGCCGCCTGGCAGGTGGCAACGGGACGCCCGGTCATGGCCATCGGAGGCTACAAGGGCACAGACCCGATCCCGACCCTCACGCGGTTCCAGGCGCTCGCGTGGTCGGGCCGGATCCACTGGTTGATCCCCGGCGGGACGTACGGGCCAGCCGCCCAGGCGATCGAGGCATGGGTGGCGCCTCGATTCCGCGCCGTGAGCGTGGACGGACGCCTCATGTACGACCTCAGCGATGACGCGGCCAGCAACACCACGGCCCAGCCGAGCGTCACCGCCGCCCCGGCTCCAGCCGTTCGGTGAGCTCCCGCGTGCCTCTCGACACTGACGCGACGGCGTACAGGGGGCGGCCCTGGGCCTCGACGTAGACCCGCCCGAGATAGCTGCCGATCACGCCCATCATCACCAGCTGGAGGCCGCTGAGTAGGAACATCCCCACGCCCAGGAAGGCCCATCCCGGCACGGCCTGGTCCGGGTCGAAGACGCGGACGCCGAAGGCATAGGCGGCGAGGCCCACGCTCACGATGGAGATCAGCACCCCGATGCGACTGATCATCCGGAGCGGCATGGTGGAGAACCCGAGAAGTCCGCTCGCGGCGAGCCTCATCATCGCGCGAAGCGGATAACCGGACGTCCCGGTCGTGCGCGCCGCGCGGTCGTAGACGACGGCCTCCTGACGGAAGCCGATCTGGGCGACGATCCCGCGCAGGAACCGGTCGTGCTCGCGATAGCGCGCCAGCTCCCGGACCACCCGCCTGTCCATCAGCCGGAAGTCACCGACGTCGCGCGGGATGTCGACATCCGAGACCCGGTTGAGCAGCCAGTAGAACGTCGACGCAGTGGCCCTCTTGAACCACGTGTCCTGGCGCTTCCGTCGCTGGCCGTAGACGACATCCACCCCGTTCTCCCACAGCGGCAGCATCCGCAGGCTCACCGCCGGCGGGTCCTGGCCGTCGGTATCCATCACGACGACAGCATCGACGTCCACACAGGCGTCGAGACCTGCCGTCACCGCCACCTGGTGGCCGTGGTTGCGTGCGAGGGCCACCACCGTGACTCGTGCATCGGTCTCCCGCAGAGCCAGCAGTCGAGACAGCGAGTCGTCGCGGCTCCCGTCGTCGATGTAGACGAACTCGACGTCGAGGTCCGGTCGGCAGGCGGCGACCTCGACGAGGTCGGCATGGAACGCTTCGATGCCCTCCGCCTCGTTGTACACGGGAAGGACGTACGCCACGGACGGGCGACGATCGGGGCCCATCACGTGACCTCTCCTTCAGGTCGCAGGGTCGCGGCACGTCCTCGCTGTTCCTTCTCCACGATCACAGGATGTGCCGGCGGACCTGCCCACCACCTGACCGTCCGCGCCGGGTCGGTCGTGGCGGTGAGTGCGGAACGCTCCTGGAGCCATCGGTCTGGAGCCTGCCTCATCCAGCACGCGTGCGGCGTCATGAGGCGACCCACCGTATCCACGCGCCTCACCACAGTCAGGTCCATGGCAGGTTGAGCCCCCTAGCGTCCGCCACGTGCTCGACGTGTCAGCTGCGCTCACCGGCCCCAGTGGTCCCATCTCCCCGCTCGGAGGAGAGGGGACGAACGACGCCCCGGCCTGTGACCTGACCGGGGCGCCGCGTTGAACCGGGTGCTGCTCGAGAAGGCCTACTCAGCCGAGGACGTGTCCGAGGCGTCCTGGTGCCCGGGCTCGTTGGGGTCGGCGTCCGGACCGGTGTCGGTGGCGTCGTCATTGGTCTCGCCATCGGACTGGTCGTCGGCGGTCTCGCCCTGTTCAGGACCCTCGTTGGCCTCGTCGACCTCGTCGGCCTCGTTCTGCTCCGGACCCTCGTTCTTCTGGTCGGCCTCGTTCTCCTGCGCGTCGGGTACCTCCCCGTCGCCATCGGACGTCTGCGTCGTCGAGGAGCTGCCGCCGGACGAGTCGTTGTCGGCCGCGTTGGCGCCGACGAGGCCGCCGATGCCAAGTGCGCCAACGATCGAGGCGGCCGCGATGACCGCCGCGTTGCGACGGAACCGACCGGACATGGTGGACTTCATGGGATCTCCTGGTGCTCTCGTGGGTGGGTCGGTCAGATGTGTTCCACCCTGCCGATCCATGCCTGTGACCCGGCTGAGAGACGCTGAGAGGACTCACAGCCGTCGTGAGCCCGAGATGGCGAGAATGCCGCCATGCGCATCCTGATGGTCGAGGACTCGGGTGCCATGGCCCGTGCGGTCAAGCGAGGCCTCGATGCCGAGGGTCTGCTCACCGATATCGCGGCCGACGGCCAGACCGGACTGGAGATGGCCCTCAGCAGCTCGTACGACGCCGTGGTCCTCGACATCATGCTTCCGCGGCTGAACGGCTACGACGTGTGCCGTGGGTTGCGTGCCGCCGACGTCTGGACACCCGTGATGATGCTGAGCGCCAAGGACGGTGAGTACGACCAGGTCGACGCCTTCGACCTCGGCGCCGACGACTACCTCGTCAAGCCGTTCGCCTTCCCCGTCCTCGTCGCCCGGCTGCGAGCTCTCATCCGCCGCGGCGGCGTCGCCCGCCCACCGATCATCACCGCAGGCGACCTCAGCCTGGACCCCTCGACGCGACAGGTATGCCGCGGCGGCGTCGTCATCGAGCTCACCCCGCGCGAGTACGGCCTCCTGCACTTCCTGATGCGGCATCGGGGCATGGTCGTCTCCAAGCTCGACATCCTCCAGAACGTCTGGGACTCACAGCACGACGGGACCGACGCCGGCGAGAACGCCGTCGAGGTGTACGTGGGCTACCTCCGGCGAAAGGTCGACCAGCCGTTCGGCCTGCACGCCATCCAGACCGTGCGGGGTGCGGGCTACCGCCTCGCCGCCGACGGCGGCTGACGTGTGGCACCGATGGTCGCTGCGGACCCGCACCACGGCCGCCGCCATGGCGGCAATCGCGCCCGTGCTGCTGGTCGCGGGCTCCGCCGGGATCTGGCTCCAGCGAGCAGATCTCACGGCCGGCATCGCATCGCTGGCGGAAGACCAGGCCCGCAACCTCGCAGCTGACGCACCTGACGAAGCAGGTGTAGAGCTCGGAGGTGAGGAGTCGATCGTGCAGGTCGTCTCCCTGACCACCGGTCAGGTCGAGGCCGGGTCGGCGGACGCCACCGAACCGCTCGTGCCCGCGCCGTCCGGATCCCAGCCCGAGCACCATCAGATCGCCGATCCGATTCCGGACGAACCAGACCGCTACGAAGCGGTCGCTCTGCGCAGCGCTGACGGCACGTCGTACGTCGTGGTTGCACGGAGCCTCGAGTCGGTGGACGCCGCCGCTGCCTCCACGAGCCTGATCCTGTTGATCGGCGGGATGCTCGTGCTGCTGACGACCGGCACCCTCACGTGGGTCGCCACCGGACGGGCACTCACGCCCGTGGAGTCGATGCGGAGGCGCGCAGAGACGATCACCGCCGAAGATCTTGCGGGTCGGCTCCCCGTCCCGGAGACGCAGGACGAGCTGGCCCGGCTCGCGACAACCCTCAACGACCTCCTCGCTCGGGTGGACAGGTCCACCCGAAAGGAACGCCAGTTCGTGGCCGACGCCTCGCACGAGCTGCGCAGCCCCGTCGCCACCATCCGTGCACTGCTCGAGTCCGACCAGCTGAGTCCCCACCCCGGCGGACGGGACGGGCTCAGGGACGAGATCCTCGCGGAGACCGACCGTCTCACCGCTGTGGTCAACGATCTGTTGACACTCGCCCGCGGGGACGCGCGCATGCCGACGAAACCGCAGCCGATCGACCTGACGGTCCTGGTCACCGGCGAGGCACGACGAGCAAGGAAACAGCGTGTGACGACGCAGATCGAGGCCGGACTCGTGGTCGAGGGCGACGCGGACCTCCTCAAGGTCGCTGTCCGCAACCTGCTCGACAACGCCGGGCGGTATGCCCAGCGGACAGTCAGCGTGACTGCCACCACTGCTCGCGGACACGTGCTGGTCTCTGTGACCGACGACGGGCCCGGCGTGCCCGTTGCGGATCGGGATCGGATCTTCGAGCGGTTCGTCCGTCTCGACGACAGTCGCAGTCGCGCGAACGGTGGATCCGGTCTCGGGCTGGCGATCACGCGGCAGATCGCCGACCGGCATGGGGGAACGGTGTTCGTCACACCTGGGTCGGCGGGCTCGGACCCTCCCGGCGCCCGGTTCGTACTGGCGCTTCCCGATGCCAGTACGCAGAAAGCCCCCCAGGATCGAGCCCTGGAGCAGTGAGACGATGAACGACCGAGGTGACGTCCACCCCGACCGGCCCCGCAGACCTGGGGCCTGGGTCGTCCTGGTGACCGCAGTCGTTCTCCTGGCTGCGGCCTGCGGGACAGGTACGCGCGCGACCGGGCCGGCGACGTCGCCGACCCCGACAACGGAACACGCGACACAGGTGAGCAAGATCGTGGTGTTTGTCGTGGAGAACCACTCTCGGGACCAGATGCTCGCCCAGATGCCGTTCACCCGTGGCTTGGCAAGGACCTACGGGTACGCCACCCGCTACACCGCGATGACCCACCCGTCGTTGCCCAACTACCTCGCGATCGCGAGCGGTTCGACGCAGGGGGTGATCGATGATCGCAACCCCGCATCGCATGTCCTGCGGGGCCCCACGGTGCTCGGCCAGGCAGTGAGCTCCGGCCACACGGCAGCGGTGTTCGCCGAGGGCATGGCCGAGAACTGCGCTTCGACCAACAGGGGTTCTCGCTACGCGGTCAGGCACAACCCGTGGGTCTACTTCCGGGACGAGCGCAACCTGTGCCAGCACCACGACGTCCCTCTCGGCGATCTGCCGTCAACGATCAATAGCGGTCGACTCCCGACGGTGTCGCTGGTGATCCCCGACCTGTGCCACGACGCCCACGACTGCTCGCCTGCGTCGGCGGACGCCTGGCTCGCCAGGCATGTCACGTCGTTGACGGCAGGCTCCGAGTGGAGGTCCGGTCGGCTGGCCATCGTGGTGACAGCGGACGAGGACGACGAGCACCACGGCAACAACGTCTTGACGGTGGTGGCCCACCCCGCGCTCCACGGCACGGTCGTGACAGAGCCACTGAACCACCTCTCCCTGTCGCGCTCCCTCTCGGCGGTCAGCGGTAGCCCCGCCCTGAACCAGGCGGCGGGCGCCTCGTCCCTGCTCCACGCCTTCGGGCTCACGGCGGCGCCCCAGCGCCGTGGCTCCGACCAGTGACGACCGAGCGCCGGAGTCCGCGTCGTACCCAGTCAGGTTGCGGTCAGGTGGCGAGCTCCATCGTGGTGCGCATGAGCACCGACACCGCCACCCACCGTCTGGCGAACAAGGTCCCCGAGGTCATCCTCTGGTTCTGGGTCATCAAGATCCTGTGCACCACCGTGGGAGAGAGCCTCGCCGACTACATCAACGAGACCCTCGGCCTCGGCCTGACCAACACCACGCTGCTCTTCGGCGCGGCCCTGGTCATCGCGTTGGTGATCCAGTTCCGACAGGCGCGCTACGTCCCGTGGATCTACTGGCTCGCGGTGGTGCTGATCAGCGTCGTGGGCACCTTGCTCACCGACAACCTCACCGACGCGCGAGGCGTACCGCTGTGGGTCAGCTCGGTGACGTTCTCCGTCCTCCTCGCCGTCGTCTTCAGCCTCTGGTACGCCCGTGAGCGCACGCTGTCGATCCACTCGATCAACACGACCCAGCGCGAGGCCTGGTACTGGCTGGTCGTGCTCGTGACCTTCGCCCTGGGCACCGCCGTCGGCGACTGGACCCTCGAGCTCACCGGCTGGGGCCCCGGCCCCTCGATCCTGCTCCCCGCGGGTCTCATCGCCGCCGTCTTCATCGGATGGCGAACCGGCCTCATGGGTCCGGTGCTCTCCTTCTGGCTGGCCTACATCCTCACCCGCCCACTGGGTGCCAACATCGGCGACTTCCTCTCCGCCCCCCGCGACGAGGGCGGACTCGGCCTCGGCACCTTGTGGACCTCCCTGCTCTTCCTGGGCGCCATCACCGCCACCGTGGTCTACCTCACCATCACCAAGGTCGACCGCACCGAGGAACAACCGCGACTCATCGAGGACCGGCCCACCACCTGACACCACCTGATCACCAGGAGAAGACCCGTGAACGACACCCACCCCCGCCGCGTGCTGATCGTCACCGACACCGCTGAACCCACCCCCGAGCTGCTCGACGCGATCCGGCACAAGACGGCGCAGACCCCGACGCAGTTCCGCGTCGTCGTCCCCAACCCCGCTCGCGCGGAGGTCCACCTCCTCCACCCCGAACGCCACGACAAGGCCGCCGCAGCCGAGCACGTCCTGCGTGCCACGCTCCCCGAGCTCGAACGAGCCGCCGCAGGCCACGTCGTCGGCTCCGTCTCAGTCCAGCACGACCCGATGGACACCCTGGAGCACGTCCTGCACGCGGAACCGATCGACGAGATCCTGCTCGCAGTCCACGAACACGCGCTCACGATCCGTCTCCACCAAGACCTCCAGCACCGCCTGGGACACCTCGGCATCCCGGTCACCGTCATCGGCCACACAACCACCGCAGGCACGCCCTAAATGTGTCGGACACGGACGTTGGCGACGATCCGGTTCCTCTGAAGGAGGGCCGGCGCTCGGTGTCGGGGGAGAACAGGCTTCCGCCGGCTGTCGCAGTGGTCGTTGCCATCGTGGTGTACGCGCTTCTCCCAGGCTCGTTGCTGTTCACCCATCGCTTGGCGACGCCGATCGTGGAGCTGCTCCTCCTTGTCGCGTTGGTGGCGACGAATCCTCGTCGCATGACGAGGGAGACGCGGTGGTCGAGATGGGCCTCGATCGGCCTGGCGGGCCTGATGATCCTCACCAACCTGGGCTCGCTGGGGTTGCTGGTGTCCACCCTGTCCCACAGCTCGTCGAGTGGGAGCCATCTGCTCGTGGGAGCGATGCAGATTTGGGTCACCAACGTCATTGGCTTCGGTCTGCTGTCTGGGAGCTGGACCGGGGTGGACCAGTTGCTCGCCGCCGCGTGGAACGCTCGAAGATGCCGTCTGCTGACTGGCGGTTCTCCCAGGACGAGAACGCCGCCGCCGTGATCGAGGTCAGTCGAACGTCCAGCGAGTCGGGCGGATGGATCCCGAACTTCGTCGACTACCTCTACGTGTCCTTGACCAACTCCTCTGCCTTCAGCCCGACCGACACGATGCCCCTGACCAGCCGGGCGAAGATCCTGATGGGCATCCAGGCCACCGCCGCGCTCCTCGTCACGCTGGTCGTGGTCTCGTTCGCGGTCGGCTCGCTGGGCGCCTGACTCTCCCGCGAGCCCGGCGCGGGGTCCTGACCTGTTCGAGGCAGTGGCGTCGAGTGGCTTGAAGAGGCCTGTGCGCCCGGCCGCCGAGCCGTCACGCCGCTGGAACCGCTGATGTCAGTCCGGCCGATGGGCCAGCACGGCAGCGTGGTCGGAAGCAGTGCGGACGAGTGAGACCGCACTGGCCGGGACCGCGCCGAACACGTCGTCGATCTTGCGGCTCGACCCGAGCGTCCCGACCGGGTCATCGCGGCGACCGGCCCACGCTGACACGAGCCCGGGAAGCGCGAAGCCGTCGAAGTTCGAGTCGCCCATGGCAATGACCGCGTCATCGGCGGCCAGCCGCCGGGTGACCAAAGCACCGAGGCGTCGGGTCTCGCTCACATGGCGGCGGGTGAGCAGGGGACGGTCGGCACGGTAGGTGCCGCGCGCCTGGGCTCCAGGGACGAGGTGGTAGTTGAGCACGCTCGTCGCCGAGCCGGTGGCTCGCTCGAGGAGACGCACGAGCGTCGTCACACGTGGCGGCAGGATGCGGATGGGTCTGGCGCCGCGATCGGCGAGGCCCACCCGGCCGACGAGGCTCAGACCGTGCCCAAGAAGCGCGAAGCGCTCTCGGCGGAATCCCACCGCGTTCCCGCCGTAGAGCGGCGCGACCCATGTGTAGGCGACGTGAGCTCGGAGGATCGGGCGACGCGTGGGGCCCCATTCCTGCAAGCCGACGACATCGGGGCCGTGCTCGAGCACCGAGGCGAGCGCCTCCGCCGCGCGGTCGCGGTCCAGACGATCGAGGATGTTCGCGGTCGCGACGAGCACCCAGCCACAGTAGGGCGCTGGGCCACGCGGGATCACCGGCGCCCGACACCCAGGGGCCCCACGCCGCCGGCGCGATGGACGGGCCGCAGTACCTGCAGGACCACTACGTTGACCGAGTGAAGTACGGCGACCGTCACGTCTGGCAGCTTTGGGAAGGGGGCACCCGATGGAGATCCTGGTGGCAGAGGCCCACGTGCGACTCGCCGGCCTGTTCGAGGAGTCGCTCGGCGAGAAGGGGTGGCAGGTCGAGGTCGTGCATAACGGCCGCGTCGCCTACGACCAGCTCCTGTACGACACCAGCTTCGACGTCGTGCTGCTCGACTGGATGCTGCCGGGGATGCCGGCCGCCCGGCTCCACCGAGGTGCGCGCATGGTCTGTGCATGACGGTCACGGTGCTCCTGCCGACCGGAGCCGAGCCAACAGACCTCGCGAGCCCGTGAGCGCGCCGCAGCAGCAAGCCAGCGCCCGTACGTGGACGGCGTCTGCAACGTGGACGAGCGCCGCACGGCTGTGGCTTCTTGTCAGCGCCTTCGTCGCCGTTGGCACCATCCGGTCGGTCCAGGTGGGGATCCCGTTCCGCGACCCGAACGGGGCCCTTCTGACGAGCCGGATCGCCCTCACCGCAGCTGCCTTCGTCGGGCTCGTCGTTCTCGACGGACTCCTCCGCAACGACGGCCGCCGGACCCTCCCGCGCGTGTGGACGACCATCCGCGAGCGGTGGACAGCAGGCAGGATCGCCCTCGCATGGACGGCGCTGCTCGCGTACCACCTGACCTACCTCACCTACCGCAACCTGAAGAGCTGGGACGTCCTGAACGTCCCGCGTGACGCGATGCTGACCGAGTGGGACCGGTGGCTGTTCCTCGGGCACAGCCCGGCAGTGCTGCTGCACGACCTCCTGGGCCAAAGCGCCGCGCCATGGGTGCTGACAGCCTGGTACGAGTCCTTCGGGACCCTGGTCATCCTCTCCTTCCCGGCAGCCGTGGTGCTGGCCACGCGGATGCGCGACGCCCTGGTCGGGATCGCGGCCTTCGTCTGGGTCTGGATCCTCGGCACGGCGACCTACTACCTGATCCCCTCGTTGGGGCCCTTCCACGCCGAGCCCGGCGACTTCGCCGGCCTGCCGCACATGGTGATCCAGAGCACCCAGGCTCGCTACCTGGCGCAGCGCGACCACCTGCTGGCCCACCCGCACGCCCCCGACGCGTTCGCCCAGGTCTCGGCGTTCGCCAGCCTGCACGTCGGCGTCACGGCGACGATCCTCGGGCTCGCGTGGTGGCACCGGCGTCGTCGCACCGCGATCGCGCTCGCCGTGTTCCTGGCCGGGACCATGGTGGCCACGGTCTACCTGGGCTGGCACTTCGCCGTCGACGTCCCAGCCGGCCTGGCGATCGCCTCCCTCGCCTGGTGGCTCGCGCCCCGCACGGTGGGCGTCCGTGGCCGCCCTCCGTCCGGCGCCCGACCGCACCCTGAGCAGGCGCGATCCGCCGGCGTCGGACCGCACCTCTTCCCAGCAGAGCCACGCGGAACCGGTCACATCGAGAGGGTGTCAGGACATGGACGTGGCACGAGGCGATCCGGCTCAAAACGCAAGTAGCCCCTGGCCAGCGTTTCCGCTGGTCAGGGGCTACTTCTCGGTCGGGCTGACAGGATCGAACCTGCGATCCCTTGGCCTCCGGCGTATGGTCACTCCCCCGTCGAGATTTTTGCGCGCTGCTGCCGCATTGTGCCCTTGACCTGCGGAAACGCGGCCAACTGGGACCGCAGTGGACCAGCACTCTTGATCCGTTCCGCTGAGGTTTGGCGAATTGCGCTTGGGTTTTCGGTACATGAACGTGCCACGGTTCAAGTCGCGGTCGGTCCTCTTGTGGAGCCTCAACTCGATCAGTTCATCCCGCACCCGGGTCGCGAAGCGTTGGACAGATGACCTGTGGCCAACCGGGCTCTAGTTCCTCCTTGTAGGCGAGTCTGACCTCTCCGGCGGTGTCCGATGGGTGGCACGCTAGATCCCATGTGCGAACAGGATCCGTGGAAGTCAGCAGAGGGCAGATTCAGGGAGTCGTTGCAACGCGGTTGAGATCTTCTTGGATCAACGTAGTCAGGCGTTCGCGGGGTGTGTAGTAGCCCAGGCGTTTGCGGGGACGGTCGTTGAGCTCGTCAGCGATGGTCTGCAGGTCGGTGGCGCTGTGGACCGATAGGTCGGTGCCTTTGGGG
>NZ_JBFUJV010000012.1:0-131408 GCF_056401175.1 Nocardioides sp. P4_G10
CCACCGCTGTTTCTGCGTGTGGGGCGTGGCGCGCCGAGCAGCGGTGCCGCACCTGCATTCGGTACGTCGGAAAGGTGGCTGGCGCACCGCCCGGGAGCGCGTACGGAACAATGGCCGCTCGTGATCCCCGAGGACAACCGGTTCGAGAGCGACCCCGTCGACGTGCTGCCCGAGGACCCGGGACTCCCGGCGGGCTGGGTGGCCGAGACGCCCGACGGTGACGACGCGGCGACGGTCGAGCGACTGGCCGAGCTGCTGCGCGACCACGAGCGGGCCGGACGCGGCTGGCCCGGCTCGGGCGAGGACGAGGTGCGGGTCGAGGTGTCGGAGCGCGGCGTGGCCATGCGCGAGAACCTCGTCGTACGCGACCCCGAGGGCAGGATCCAGGCGTGGGGCAGCGTCCACGACCGCGCCGAGGGCCGGATGCTCTTCGTCCACATCGTCGGCCGCGAGGTCGACGAGCGGGTGGCGGACCGCTGCAGCGAGGTGCTGTTCGACTGGGCCGAGGCGCAGGCGCGGGCGGTCGGCGCGGCGCGTGGCCTGGCCGAGCAGCAGATCGACACCGGCTCCTTCGCCGACGACGAGCGGCAGCACGGCTGGCTGTCCGACGCCGGCTTCGAGCGGGTGCGCACCTGGTGGCAGATGAGCCGCTCGGTGGAGGCCGCGGAGGCCGAGCTCGTGCCCGACCCGGCGCGCTGGGAGCGCAAGGGCGTCGTCTTCCGCCTCGTCGAGCGGCAGGGCGGCCAGGACTCCGACGGCATGCCCGACGAGGGGGACCTGCGCGCGGTGCACGACGTGCTCGAGGGTGCGTTCACCGACCACTTCAACTCGACGGAGGAGACCTTCGACGAGTTCATCCACCGGCTCCGCGAGGACCCGGGCCACCGCTGGGACCACTGGTGGCTGGCCGAGATCGTCGACGGTGAGGGTGGCGAGCCGGAGCCGGCCGGTGCCCTGGTCGGCACGGTGAGCGAGAGCGGCACCGGGCCCGACGGGTCGTACGTCGCCTACCTCGGCGTGCTCGAGTCCGCGCGCGGCCGCGGGGTGGCCACCGGCCTGCTCCGCACGATCATCGCCGACGCCGCGTCCCGTGGCCGCGACCGCGTCGGCCTCGAGGTGGACGCCGACTCACCGACCGGCGCGGACGGCCTCTACACCGCGATGGGCTGGGGCACGAAGTACGTCACGGAGTCCTGGCACAAGGACGTGACGGTCACGTAGGGCTCAGCTCAGCGAGCGCCGCAGCGCGCGGTGCACGCCGGCGGGCGTGAGCACGCCGAGGAACGTCGGCCCGCGTCGTACGCCGACCATCGGCTTGTCGTCGCGGAGCATCGCGGCGAGGGCGTCCTCGAGCGAGGAGTCGATGTCGATCGCCGAGCCGAGGTCGCCGGTGGCGACGCCGTCGAGGGGCTCGAGGTGTTCCTCGCGGAGCCGGGTCACGGTGAGGGTGCGGAGGCCGCCGGAACCCACGAAGTCGGCCACCTGCTCGTCGGCGGGGTGGGCGAGCAGCTCACCGGGGGTGGCGTACTGCGCGAGCCGGCCGCCCGTGGCGAAGACGGCGACACGGTCGCCCATCCGGATCGCCTCGTCGATGTCGTGGGTCACCAGCACCACGGTCTTGCCGAGCTCGTCCTGCAGCCGGCGGAACTCGTCCTGCAGGCGGCCGCGCACGACCGGGTCGACGGCACCGAAGGGCTCGTCCATCAGCAGCACCGGGGGGTTGGCCGCCAGTGCGCGTGCGACGCCGACGCGCTGCCGCTGACCGCCGGACAGCTCGTGCGGGTACTTCCGGGCGTACTGCCCCGGCTCGAGGCCCACGGTCTCGAGGAGCTCGTGGGCGCGCTCGCGCGCGGTGGCCTTGGACTCGCCGTAGAGCAGCGGCACCGTCATCACGTTCTGCTCGATGCGCTGGTGCGGGAACAGCCCGATCTGCTGGATGACGTAGCCGATGCCCCGGCGCAGCTCGACCGGGTCGACGTCGGTGACGTCCTGGCCGTCGAGCCAGATCCGGCCGGTGGTCGGCTCGATCAGCCGGTTGATCATCTTCAGCGTCGTCGACTTGCCGCACCCGGACGGGCCGACGAGGCAGACCATCTCGCCGCGTGCGACGTCGAGGTCCAGCTCGTGGACGGCAACGGTCCCGTCGGGGTAGGTCTTGCCGACGCCCTGGAGCCGGATCATCGGCTCGTCGCCCCGTGTAGCGTCCATGCGGTGACCATACTGGGGGCAGCCGATTCCGGGCCGACCTGCTACAGCCGGTTCGTCAACGAGTGGTTCTGCTGGCAGTACGTCGAGGACCGCCACGTGCAGATCACCGACGCCCTCGTCGAGCACATCGGCATCACGCTGGCCGCCCTCGTGCTCGGCATCGTCATCGCGGTCCCGCTGGCGCTGCTCGCCCGGCGGATCCCGCGGCTGGAGTCCCTCGTGCTCGGCTTCAGCACCGGTGTCTACACCGTGCCGTCGTTGGCGCTGCTGCCACTGCTGGTGCCGTTCACCGGCCTCTCCGCGGCGACGGTCGTGATCGGGCTCGGGCTCTACGCGCTGACGATCCTGGTCCGTGCGCTCCTCGACGGGCTCCGGTCCGTGCCCGACGACGTACGGGAGGCGGCGCGCGGCCTCGGCTACGGCCGCGCGCGGATGCTCACCCGCATCGAGATGCCGCTCGCGCTCCCGGTCGTGATGGCGGGCCTGCGCGTCGCGGCCGTCTCGACGGTCGCGCTGACCACCGTCGGCACGCTGGTGGCCTACGGCGGTCTGGGCGACCTCATCTCCCACGGCGTGCAGCGCGACTTCCGGGCCGAGCTGATGACCGCCGCGGTGCTGTGCGTGGTGCTGGCCGTGGTCCTCGACGTCCTGCTGGTGCTGCTGCAACGGGTGCTGACGCCCTGGACGGCAGGGGCGCGCTGATGGAGCTCTTCTCCGAGACCTGGCAGTACCTCCTCGACGCCGACAACTGGACCGGCGCGGAGGGCCTCGTCGCGCGGTTGCTGGAGCAGCTGCTGCTCACCGCGACGGCCCTCGCGGCCGCCATGCTGCTCGGGCTGCCGCTCGCCCTCTGGCTGGGTCACCTCGGCAAGGGCGGCTTCCTCGCCGTCAACATCTCCAACGTCGGCCGCGCAGTCCCGACCTTTGCGCTGCTGGCCATCCTGGTCGCGGCGGACTGGCCCGGGTCGGCGGACTTCGGGCCCTACGGCCGTGCCGGCCTCGCCACGCTCATCGCGCTCGTGCTGTTCGCCCTCCCGCCGCTCATCACCAACGGCTACGTCGGGATGCGTGAGGTGCCCTCCGACGTGCAGGAGGCCGCCGACGGCATGGGCATGTCGCCGGTCCAGCGCTTCCGGCGCGTGGAGCTGCCGCTCGCGCTGCCGGTGGTCGCGTCGGGCGTGCGCCTCGCGCTCGTGCAGGTGTGGGCCACCGCCACCATCGCGGCCCTGGTCGCCGGGCCGGGACTCGGTCGCATCATCACCGAAGGTTTCGCGCGCAACGACTACGCCCAGGGCATGGCCGGCGCGGTCGTCGTCGCCGTCGTCGCGCTGGTCCTCGAGCTGGCCGCGGCGGCCGCCCAGCGCGCCGTCGACCCCATGCCGAGCGGTCCGTCATCGGATCGTGATGACGCGCTGTCGGTGCCCTCGACTACGGTGTCAGAGGCTCCCACCGGGGGCTGAGCGGACCCGCTCGCATCACCGGACACGCGTGGCTCGGCCACGGGACACAGAAGGTTGAACGACATGCACGTACGACGTCCGCTGATGGCGGTGACCGCCCTGGCCCTCACCGCCCTGCTCGCCGGGTGCGCCGGCGACGACCTGGCCTCGGAGAACGACGAGCCCACCTCCGGATCGGGCGGTGGCGGCGGTGACGGCACCTCCGTCGTCATCGGCAGCCAGAGCTTCGACGAGGCCGCGCTCGTCACCGCGATGTACCAGCAGGTCCTCGAGGCCGAGGGCTACGAGGTCGAGACCCGCCTGGTCGACACCCGCCCGATCTACCTCAACGAGATGCCCGACTCCGTCCAGATCGCCCCTGAGTACGTCGCCGGCATCGTCGACCAGCTCAACACCGACGCCAACGGTCCCGACGCCAAGCCGCTGTCGACCAGCGACGCCCAGGAGACGATCGACGCCGGCGCGTCGCTGCTCGAGGAGAAGGGCATCACCCTGCTCGACCCCTCCCCGGCGTTCTCCGCCAACGGCTACTTCACCAGCCAGGACTTCTCCGACTCCGAGGGCGTCACCAAGCTCTCCGACCTCGAGGGCCAGAAGGTGACGCTGGCCGCGGCGCCGGACTGCAAGGGCCGCACCGACTGCGAGAAGGGGCTCGTCGACACCTACGGCATCGACATCACCCTCGAGCCGCTCGGCTACGCCTCCACCGAGACGTTCCAGGCGGTCCTCGACGGCGAGGCCCAGCTCGGCCAGACCAGCACGCTCGACGGCACGCTGGAGGACCAGGGCCTGCTCCTGCTCGAGGACGACAAGGGCATCCAGCCCGCGCAGAACCTCATCCCGGCCGTGTCGACCGACTTCCTCGCCGACCACCCCGACATCGAGGGCCCGCTCAACGACCTGATGGCGGCGCTCGACAACGAGACCCTCGGTGGGTTGCTCGTCAGCGTCCAGATCGACCGCGAGCAGCCGGCCGACGTGGCCAAGGAGTTCCTGGAGTCCGAAGGCCTGCTGTGAGCCGCGCAGCTACGCGCGCTCGCGCGCGCCGCGTGGGCGCCGCCAGATCGAGTAGCCCACCGGCTGAGGGACGAAGCCGGTGACAAGGCGTACCGAGATCTAGAGGCCGCTGACATGGCGTATCCAGATCTAGACGTCGACCTCGTGGTCCCGCAGCGCCAGCGCTGCGGGATCCACGGTGGTCTCGTCGAGCACCGAGGGCGGCACGGACAGTCGCCAGGCCCCGGTCGCCACGTCCTGCACCCGGGGCGCAGGGCCGTCGAGCGTGGCCACCCACTCCATCAGCGCGGTGACGTCGGCGCGGCGGTCCTGCTCGACCAGCCAGCCGGCGAGCCGGTGGACCGGCGGCAGGCCGCTGTGCACGAGCGAGCGTCGGCCCCAGAGCTCGAGCACGCCTGATCGCAGCAGTCGCCACCACTCGGGCGTGCACCCGGGCACCAGCAGGAAGTAGCGCCAGAGGTCGCCGGCCAGCACCCGGTCGACGAAGACGGCCTCGACCTCGGCCGACCCGTGGTCGCGCACCGAGGCGAGCGACATCCGCTTGGTCTCCCAACGGTCGCCGAGGTCCTGCAGCGAGGACGCCCGGGTCTGGGTGATCGAGCCCTCCCGGATCCGCCAGCGATAGACGACCTCGTCGAGCACGTCGAACCTGCCCTCGAGGAACGCCCGCGTCGTGGTGGGCTGGTCCTCGTAGCGCACGCCCTCGGGCCACGACAGCCCGCGGGCGTCCCACCACGACCTGCGGAACACCTTGTTCCAGGCGAACACGTCGCCGAGCACCTCGGGCCGGTCCTCGACGCGTGCACCGCGCACCGGCCGGTGGAGGCGCCGCATCCACGGGGGCTCGACCAGCCGGTCGCCCTCCCAGCGCACGATCGAGCCGATCGCGAAGTCGGAGCCCGAGTCGTCGAGCGCGCCCACGAGGTCGGCGTACGCCGTGGGCGGGAGCACGTCGTCGGAGTCGAGGAAGGCGAGGTAGTCGCCGCGCACGTGCTGGACGCCGAGGTTGCGGGCGGCGCCGAGGCCGCCGTTGACGGAGTGCACGACGCTGATGCGGTTGTCGCGCCGCGCCCACGCGTCGGCGATCTCGCCGGTGCGGTCGGTCGCCCCGTCGTCGACGATCACTACCTCCCAGCGCCGGTGCGTCTGGGCGACGAGGGACCGCATGCAGTCGTCGAGGTAGTCCTCCACGCCCCATGCCGGGATGACCACCCCGAGGAGCGGTGCCCGGGAGAAGAGGCGCTTCATGGGCGACGACCCTAGGACACCGGCCGGCAGGCAGGACGCCGGTAGGCTGCCCGCCGTGACCGAGCAGCCGAGAGCCATCGACGAGATGAACCCCGACGGAGTCCCGCGGAAGGTCCTCTTCGTCGCCGGTGMCGGCCGCAGCGGCACCAGCACCCTGGCCGGCATCGTGTCGCGGCTCGGCATGCACGTGCCGCTGCCCGAGGTGCCGCCCGACGACTCCAACCCGCGCGGCTTCAGCGAGCCGCAGTGGGTCGTCGACGTCCACGACGAGTGGCTGCGCGAGGCACTGGTGCAGGTCAGCGACAGCCGCCCGGAGGCGTGGTTCGACACCGGTCGCATCTGCAGCCGCGAGCCCGCCCGGATCCGGGTCAGCGAGTGGCTCGAGCCGCACTTCGCCGAGCACCCGGAGCTGGTCGTCAAGGACCCGCGGCTGAGCTGGTTCCTCGGCCTGTGGCGCGTCGCCGCCATCCGCACCGGCGCGACCCCGGTCTTCGCCACCATGCTGCGACCGCCCGCCGAGGTGGTCGGCTCCAAGCAGAAGTACTACGCCAACAAGCTCGGCTCGGCGCACCTCGCGGCCAGCTGGGTCAACATGCTGCTGCACACCGAGCGGGCCACGCGCAGCGTCGACGGCGTGGGCGAGGCCGACGCCGGTCAGGGGCGCGTCTTCGTACGCTACGAGGACCTGCTGACCGACTGGGTCAGGACGACCACGGCCATGGGCCACGCGCTCGACCTCCAGACGATCATCCACACCCGCAGCGACCAGATCCGCGAGGTGCACCGCTTCATCGACCCGAACCTGCGCCGGGTCACCGCCACGCTCGACGACCTCGCGCTGCCCAAGCGGCTCCACGACCTCACCGGCCAGACGTGGGAGGAGCTCAACAAGCTCGCCGACGAAGGTGGCGACACCACGGCTGCGCACGCGACCTTCGACCAGCTCCGCGCGGAGTACGTCGACCTCTACGAGGAGGCGGCTGCCATCAGCCGCTCGACCGCCGAGCACGCCCGTCACCAGGCCCGCCGACGGGCGCTCCACGATGCCACGGCCGAGGGGACATCGAGGTCGCTCGCCGACCGCGTGCCCCACGACGYACGCGCCGCGATCCCGCCGTCGGTGCGCCGCGGCGTCCGCAAGGCCCTCGGGCGCACTCGAGACGCGACCGGGGACCCGCAGCCGTGACCATCCCGATCGGCTCCGGCCACGGCCTCACCAACGTCGAGGGCCACGAGGACTTCGACATCGTCTGGCCGTGGAACCAGCCCGGCGGGCTGCGGCGCGGCGCGACCGCGGTGCTGCGGGTCAAGAACGAGGCCCCCGGTCTGCGGTTCGTGCTGCCGCCGCTGCTCCGCGCGTGCGACCACGTGCTGCTCGTCGACAACGGATCGGACGACGGGACCGGCGAGGAGGCCCTGCGGGTCGCGGCCGAGCACGGCCTGTCCGACCGGTTCACCCTGAAGGCGTACCCCTTCGAGGTGGCGCGCGCAGGAGCCGAGCACCTCGCGGTCAACGAGCGCTCCGTGCACTCGCTCGCCTACTTCTACAACTGGTGCTTCTCGCACGTCCGCACCCGCTACTCGTGGAAGTGGGACGGCGACATGGTCCTCACCACCGAGGGCGAGGTGTCCATGGCCGACCTGTCCTGGCAGGTCGGGATGGCCGAGGCGGTCATCCGCTTTCCGCGCCACGGCCTCTACATCGAGTCCGACCGCAAGGCCTACCTCGACCTCGGCCTGCGCAACATCGAGGAGTGGGGCTTCCCGATGAGCCCCGACTACGTCTACACCAAGGCGCCGGAGTGGGAGATCCGCACGACGCCCGACCGCATCGAGCAGTTCGCGCTGCCGCAGGGCCTGTGCGTCGAGCTGAAGTGGCTCGACGGCGACGAGTTCGCGCACTGGACCAACCCCGAGTCGTTCGCGACCTCCATCCGCAACCGGCGCAAGCGCCGCGAGTGGCTGGTCTGGAACGCCCTCCACGACGGCCAGGTGCCCGAGGGCGTCGTCGAGATCGAGTCCCCGGAGGGCGTGCACGTCGTGGACCACGTCACCCACGTCTGGCTGCCGCGCGCGCCGCGGCCGTTCGTCGTCGACGACCCCGACCACGCCAGGCTGCATCTGCGCGCCTGAGCGCTCCCGCTGTTCCCGGTGGGCCCCGGTCGAGGGGCAGTGAGGCGGTTCACACCGGTCCGGGGCATATCGGTTTGGTGTCCGGGGGTTCCACCGGTCTAAGGTCGTCGCAAGGCTTTGTCATGCTTGTCTATCAACTTTGTGTTGTTAGACGACGGCCAGTGGGGGTTCGCGAGCGCGTGCGCGTCCCTGCGCTCCACGACGTACGACGAAAGGCTCCGCCATGTCCGAGAACCACCCGCAGATCGCACCTCCCGCCAAGCGCCGTACGCCGCTCCTGGTCGGCATCGCCGTCCTGGCGGTCATCGCCGTGGTGGGCGGCTTCCTCTGGTCCCGGGGCGGCGACGACGCCGGCGCCGCGAGCGGTGAGAAGAGCGAGAAGGTCGTGCTGGGCACCGTCGGCGCCAGCGACCCGTACTGGCAGGTCCTGGTCGACGCCGCCGCCGACGAGGGCATCGACCTCGAGGTCAAGGACTTCGCCGACTACACCCAGCCCAACCCCGCGCTGAGCGAGGGCGAGCTCGACATCAACCAGTTCCAGCACCTCGTCTACCTCGCGGAGTACAACGTCGCGAACGACGACGACATCGTGCCGCTCGGCTCGACAGCGATCTACCCGCTGGGGCTCTACTCCTCCAAGGTCGACTCCGTCGAGGAGATCCAGGACGGCGACACCGTGGTCGTCTCCGACGACGACAGCAACCAGGCCCGCGCCCTGYTGATCCTCCAGTCGGCCGGTCTCATCACCCTCGAGGACGGCGGCTCGATCTACTCCACGCTCGCCGACATCGACGAGTCCGCCTCGAAGGTGCAGGTCAAGGCGATCAAGGCCGACCTCACGCCCACCTCGCTGCCCGACGTCGCCGCGGCGGTCATCAACAACGACTTCGTCGAGAAGGCCGGCCTCTCCTTCGAGGACGCGCTGGCCACCGACGACGTCGAGGACCCCAACGCGCTGCCGTACGTCAACGTCTTCGCCGTCCGCGCCGAGGACCGCGACGACCCGACGCTGCTCAAGCTGGTCAAGGTCTACCAGGAGACGCAGGCCGTCCTCGACGGCGTGCAGGACGTGTCCGGCGGCACCGCCGAGCTGGTGAAGGTCCCGCAGGACGAGCTGCAGGCGTCGCTCGACGACGTCGAGGCCGACACCGCAGCGCAGAAGTGACCCGACGCCAGTAGGGGAGGAGCCCAGGATGCCGCTCGTCGAGCTGACCGACGTGCACAAGACGTTCCCGTCCGCGCGCGGCGGGACGCCCGTCGAGGCGATCCGCGGTGTCGACCTGACGGTCGAGGCCGGTGAGATCGTCGGCATCGTGGGCTACTCCGGCGCCGGGAAGTCCACCCTGGTGCGGCTGATCAACGCGCTCGAGTCCACCACCTCGGGCACCGTGCGGGTCGGCGGCCGGGAGATCACCGGCCTGAAGGAGCGCGAGCTGCGCGAGGTGCGGCTGGGGATCGGGATGATCTTCCAGCAGTTCAACCTGTTCCGCTCGCGCACCGTGTGGGGCAACATCGCCTACCCGCTCGAGGTGGCCGGCGTCCCGAAGGCCGAGCAGAACGCGCGGATCTCCGACCTGCTCCACTTCGTCGGCCTCGCCGACAAGGCCCACAGCCACGTCGAGGAGCTCTCGGGCGGCCAGAAGCAGCGCGTCGGCATCGCCCGCGCGCTCGCCACCAACCCGCAGCTCCTGCTCGCCGACGAGTCGACCAGCGCCCTCGACCCGGAGACGACGCAGGAGGTGCTCGCCCTCCTGCGCCGGGTCAACCGGGAGCTCGGCATCACGATCGTGGTGATCACCCACGAGATGGACGTCGTGCGCAGCCTGGCGCACCGCGTCGTGGTGATGGAGGCCGGCCGCATCGTCGAGGAGGGCCCGGTCGTGCGGGTGCTCTCCGACCCCCAGCAGCCCGTCACCCGCCGGTTCGTCTCGACGATCGTCGACGACGAGCCCGACGTCGAGGCGCTGGCCGCCCTCCACGCCCGGCACGCCGGTCGCTTCGTCAAGCTCGCCTTCCGTGGCGACGACGTGCGCCAGAGCGACGTGTTCGCGGTGCTCCTCGAGCACGGCGTGCGCTTCGAGCTCGTCTTCGGCGGCATCGAGGAGGTCCAGGGCGAGACCTTCGGCAACCTCACCCTCGCCCTCGACGGTGATCCCGCGGCCGTGGACGCCGCCGTCGCCGCCGTACGAGCGCTCGTCCCCGCGAAGGAGCTGCCGCGATGACCGACTCCAACATGAGCGAGCTCTGGCCGCTCTTCTGGGACGCGGCGTGGGAGACGCTCTACATCGTCGCCATCACCCTGACGCTCGGTGGCCTCCTCGGCCTGCTGCTGGGGCTGGGGCTGTATGTCACGCGCGGCGGCGGTCTGTACGCCAGCCGCCCGGTCAGCCTCGTGCTCAACGTGCTGGTGAACTTCTTCCGGCCGATCCCGTTCGTCATCTTCATCGCGGCCGTCCAGCCGTTCGCCCGGGTCGTCGTCGGCACCGGCATCGGCAACCCGGCCATCATCTTCGCGCTCACGCTCGCCGCCGCCTTCGGCATCAGCCGCATCGTCGAGCAGAACCTCGTGACGGTCGACCCCGGCGTCATCGAGGCCGCGCGGTCCGTCGGCGCCAGCCGGGCCCGCATCGTCCGGACCGTGGTGCTGCCCGAGGCGCTCGGCCCGCTGGTGCTGGGCTACACCTTCGCGTTCGTCGCGCTGGTCGACATGACCGCGGTCGCCGGAGTCATCGGCGGCGGGGGACTGGGCAACTTCGCCCTGCAGTACGGCTTCCGGCAGTTCGACACCGTCGTCACCTGGACCGCGGTCATCGCGATCGTGGCGCTCGTGCAGGTCGTCCAGCTGGCCGGCAACTCGGCCGCGCGCCGCATCCTGCGCCGCTGACCGGGACGCTGGCCGCGGTGCCTGCTCCCGTCAGAGGAGCAGCAGCGGGATCGCCATCACGGCGGTGAGCACGGGGAAGAGCCACGGCCCGAGCCGGTCGAGGCCGCGGGACACCGTGCCCTCGCGCATCGTCCCGGTGCCGCCGGCGCCCGCGGGGCCCACCACGGGGTCGGCGAGGTCGGGCCCGCGCAGCGTCAGGACGGTGTGCGCGGCCAGGAGGGCCAGCCCCGCGACGAGCGAGGGCAGGACCGGGACGCTGACCACGGTCTGCCGCCAGGTCACCAGCACGGCGACGAAGAGCGCGACGGTCGCCCCGCCGCCGACCACGGCGACCCACCAGTGCTTCACGACCGCGCGCAGCAGCGGCTCGGCCAGCCGGACGACCAGCACCACGAGCGCCGACACGGCCAGGAAGCCGGCGGTGAGCTCGACCTCCGTGCCCGAGCTCCACGCCCCGATCGCGGCGAGCGTCAGCAGCATGCCGGCGAGGCCGAGCACCGACCTCGCCACGTCGCGTGCCAGGTCCGGGGACGCGGGTGCCGGGGCGGGTGCGAGGTCGGCGGCGTACGCCTCGGGGTCGCCGAAGGCGGACCGCGCGGACTCGCCGCTCTCGGCGCAGTGCGCCTCGACCTCGGCGAGCGCGGACCCGATCCGGCGCCCGTCGACACCGCGCAGGCGCAGCTCGAGCAGGAAGGCCTGCGTCCACTCGTCCTCGACGTGCGGGGTGTTGGTGTCGATCTTCATGACGGTTCCTTCCGGGAGGGCTCCGCGAGGGCGGAGTCGTGGACGAACGAGCTGGTGACGTCGGCGAAGGCGAGCCAGTGGGTGACCTGGCGTCGGTGCTCCTCCTCGCCGGTCGGGGTGAGGGCGTAGAACTTGCGGCCGGGGCCGCCTTCTCCCGCGCGCCACTCCACCGAGACCAGGCCGGCCTCCTCGAGGCGGCCCAGCAGCGGGTAGAGCGTGCCGCCCTTGACCGTGCCGAGCCCGGCATCGGCGAGGGCGCTGGCGATGGCGTACCCGTAGGTCGGGCCGTCGGCGATGACGTGGAGCACGCAGACGGCCAGCGCGCCGCGCATCCACTCCGTGGGCCAGCCGGCGTCGGTGCTGGTCGGCGTCTGCATGACTAGATCGTGACACCAACTAGTCAGTGCGTCAACTCAGCCGGAGGGCGGGAGTGGCCTTCGTCACGCCGTAGTTCCGTTCCCACCGTGGAATCGGCGGGCGTACGCTCGACGTTGATCGCAGTAGATCGGTACCCGCCACGGGACTGAAACGAAGAGGTCACCACATGACGCACGACCCTGTCCTCCGCCCGGTGTCGCACCCGAGGTTCGCCGTCGGCGTGATCGGCGCCGGTCGTGTCGGCGCCGTCCTGGCCGCCGCCCTCCGGACCGCCGGCCACGACATCGTCGCCGCCGCCGGCGAGTCCGACGCCTCGCGTGGTCGCATCGACGACCTGCTGCCCGGGGCCCCCGTCGCCAAGCCGACCGATGTCGCGCGCGCCAGCGACCTGCTGCTGCTGACGGTCCCCGACGACATGCTGTCCAACGTCGTCACCGTGCTGAGTGCGAGCGGCGCGATCCGCGAGGGCCAGGTGGTGGTGCACACGAGCGGCCGGCACGGCCTGGCCGTGCTCGAGCCCGCCCGCGAGGTCGGCGCCCGCACCGTCGCCCTGCACCCCGCGATGACCTTCACCGGCACGGAGGTCGACCTGCCCCGCCTCGCCGGCTGCGTGTTCGGCGTGACCGCCGCCGACGCCGACCGCGACCTCACGGAGTCGCTCGTCGCCGACCTGGGCGGCCGCGCGATGTGGGTCCCCGAGGACCGCCGCACGCTCTACCACGCGGGTCTCGCCCACGGCGCCAACCACCTCGTCACCCTCGTCGCGGAGGCGATGGAGATCCTCTCCGCGGCCGGCGCCGAGGACCCCGCCGCCACGCTCCGCCCGCTGCTGACCGCCGCCCTCGACAACGCGCTCGAGGACGGCGACGCGGCCCTCACCGGCCCGATCGTGCGCGGCGACGTGGAGACCGTCCGCGCCSACCTGGCCGACCTCGAGGCCACGGCGCCGCAGACACTGCCGTCCTACCTCGCCATGGCCCGCGCCACCCTGAGCCGGGCGGTGACCGATGGCCGGCTGCTGCCCATCCGTGCCACCAAGATGCTGGGCGTCCTCGACGCGGCGACCGTCCCGACCTCGCTGGACCGGCACGCTCGATGACCACGACCCCCGCACTCGCGTCGACCCGCGAGGAGCTCGCCGGCCTGCTCGCCGGCGCCCGCCGCGCCGGCGAGAAGATCGCGTTCGTCCCCACGATGGGCGCCCTGCACGACGGCCACGCCAGCCTGGTGCGGACCGCACGGGCCGCCACTACCGGGCCCGTGGTGGTCAGCATCTTCGTCAACCCGATGCAGTTCGCCCCGACCGAGGACCTCGACCGCTACCCGCGCACCCTCGACGCCGACCTCGAGGTCTGCGCGCGCGAGGGGGTGGACGTCGTCTTCGCCCCCAGCGTGGAGGAGATGTATCCCGGCGGCTTCAGCCACGAGTCCGTCCACGACGGCGTCACCGTGGCACCCGGCGCGCTGGCGACGATCCTCGACGGGGCGTCGCGGCCCGGGCACTTCGACGGCGTCCTGACCGTCGTCGCCAAGCTGTTCGGCCTGGTCCGCCCCGACGTCGCGGTCTTCGGGCAGAAGGACTACCAGCAGCTCGTCCTCATCCGCCGGATGGTCCGCGACCTGTGCATGGGCATCGAGGTCGTCGGCGCCGAGACGGTCCGCGAGCCCGACGGCCTGGCCCTGTCCAGCCGCAACCGCTACCTCGACGACGACCAGCGGGCGGCCGCGCTCGCCCTCAGCCGGGCGCTGCGCGCCGCGCAGGAGCGGGCGGCGTACGGCGTCCCTGCAGCGCGCTGGGCCGCGATGTCGGTCCTCAAGGCCGAGGCCGGTCTCGAGCTCGACTACCTCGCGCTCACCTCGACCGACCTCCGTGAGCCACCCGAGGCCGGCGAGGGCCGGATCCTCGTCGCTGCGCGCGTCGGCACCACGCGGCTGATCGACAACCTGCCCCTCACGTTCGCCCGCATCGTCCCCGATGCGGCCCTGGCGGGGACCGCGTCCGCGGCCTCGACCACCTCTGGAAGGAACAGCTGATGCTGCGCACGATGATGAAGTCCAAGATCCACCGGGCCACCGTGACCCAGGCCGACCTGCACTACGTGGGGTCGGTCACCGTCGACGAGGACCTGCTCGACGCCGCCGACCTGCTGGCGGGCGAGCTCGTCCACATCGTCGACGTCACCAACGGCGCCCGGCTCGAGACGTACACGATCGCCGGCGAGCGCGGCTCGGGCGTCATCGGCATCAACGGTGYCGCCGCCCGGCTGGTGCACCCCGGCGACACGGTCATCCTCATCGGCTACGGCCAGATGGACACCGCCGAGGCCAAGCAGCTCGAGCCGCACGTCGTCTTCGTCGACGCCGACAACAAGATCATGGGCACCGGCTTCGACCCCGCCGACACCTTCGGCGACGAGACCTTGTCCCGCGGCGACCTCGTCGCTCGATAGCCTGCGCGGATGACCTCCCACCGGCCGGTCCCGGGCCGTCTCCGTGCCCCGGCGCCCGGCTGGACCACCCGCGCCGACGTCGTCGTGGTGGGCTCCGGCATCGCCGGGCTCACCGCCGCGCTGCGTATCCACGCCGCGAACCCGTCGCTGCGCCTGCTCGTCGTCACCAAGGACGTCCTCGCCGCCGGGTCGACGCAGTGGGCCCAGGGCGGGATCGCCGCCGCGCTCGGACCGGGTGACACCCCCGAGCAGCACGAGCACGACACGCTCGTCGCGGGCGCCGGTGCCTGCGGCGTGGAGGCCGTACGCGTCCTGGTGACAGAGGGCCCCGAGGCAGTGCGCGAGCTGATCGCCCTCGGCACGCAGTTCGACCTCCACCCCGACGGTGAGCTGTCGCTGACGCGCGAGGGCGGCCACCACCGTGACCGCATCGCCCACGCCGGCGGCGACGCCACGGGCGCGGAGATCCAGCGCGCGCTGATCGCCGCGGTCGAGCGGGCGCCGGAGATCGAGGTCGTCCAGCACGCGCTGGCCGTCGACCTGCTCCGCTCCGCCGACGGGGGCGTGGCCGGCCTGACGCTGCACGTCCTCGGCGAGGGCCAGCGCGACGGGGTGGGTGCCGTGCTCTGCCGGGCGGTCGTGCTGGCCTCGGGTGGCCTCGGCCAGGTGTTCAGCCAGTCCACCAACCCCAGCGTGTCCACCGGCGACGGGATGGCCGTCGCGATGCGGGCCGGCGCCCGGCTCCGCGACCTCGAGTTCGTCCAGTTCCACCCCACCGTCATGTGGCTCGGCCCCGACTCCCAGGGCCAGCAGCCGCTGATCTCCGAGGCGGTGCGCGGCGAGGGCGCCTTCCTCGTCGACTTCGACGGCAACCGCTTCATGCAGGGCGAGCACCCGCTCGCCGACCTCGCGCCCCGCGACGTGGTCGCCAAGGCGATCACCCGCCGGATGATCGAGACCGGCCACCCGCACATGTGGCTCGACGCCCGTCACCTCGGCGCCGCGTTCTGGGAACGGCGCTTCCCGACCATCCTGCGCGTCTGCCGCGAGCACGGCGTCGACCCGGTGACCGAGCTCGTCCCGGTCGCGCCCGCCCAGCACTACGAGTCCGGCGGGGTGGCGACCGACCTGTGGGGGCGTACGACGGTCCCGGGCCTCTACGCCACCGGCGAGGTCGCCTGCTCCGGCGTCCACGGCGCCAACCGGCTGGCGTCCAACTCGCTGCTCGAGGGGCTGGTGTTCTCCCGCCGCATCGCGGACGTGCTGCCCGGCGAGCTCCGCGACTGGGCCGACCCCGTCGCCGACGTGCGCCCCGAGGGCCTTGTCTCGGGTGAGCGCCGCCGGTCGATGCAGGAGACGATGACGACCCGCGTCGGGGTGCTGCGCAACGCGGCCGGCCTCGCCGAGGCGCTGGCGTTCCTCGGGTCGCTCGACCACGGCGCGGCCGAGGTCGGGCCCGACGCCTGGGAGACCACCAACCTGCTGACCGTCAGCACCGCCCTCGCCGAGGCGGCGGCGCTGCGCACCGAGACCCGCGGCTCCCACTGGCGCGAGGACCACCCCGAGCGCGACGACACGAAGGCCGGCCACGTCGACTCGTGGCTCGACGCCGACGGTGGCGTGGCCGTCGAGTGGACGTACGCCCCCTCCACCGATCCGTCGACCGCCGAGGTGCTGACATGACCAGCCTGCGTGACGTGCCCGACGAGGTCATCGACGATCTCACCTCAGCGGGGCTCGACCCCGACCACGTCTGGGACGTCGTGTCGCGTGCGCTCATGGAGGACCTCCCCGAGCGACCGCACGACGACCCCACCAGCGAGTCGACCATCCCGGCCGGTGCCCGCGCGGAGGCCGTCTTCGGCGCGCGCGAGCCGGGCGTCGTCGCCGGTCTCGGAGTCGCCGCGGTCGCCTTCTTCATGGTGGGCGCCGACGCGACCCTCACCGACCGCCTGGCCGACGGGACGCATGTCGAGAAGGGCGACGTCGTGATGCGGGTCGAGGGGCTGACCCAGCGGATGCTCGTCGCCGAGCGCACCGCCCTCAACCTCGCGTGCCACCTCTCGGGCATCGCGACGGCCACCTCCCGCTGGGTCGACGCGCTGGACGGATCCCCGACGCGGGTGCTCGACACCCGCAAGACGCTGCCCGGCCTGCGCGCGCTGCAGAAGTACGCCGTGCGCTGCGGTGGCGGGGTCAACCACCGCTCCAGCCTCCAGGACATGGCGATGGTCAAGGACAACCACGTCATCGCCGCCGGGGGAGTGCTCCCCGCGCTCGAGGCCATCCGGGGCCGGCACCCGGGGCTGCCCGTCGAGGTCGAGGTGACGACGCTCGACCAGCTCGACGACCTGCTTGCCCTGCCCGAGCCGCCGGAGCGGATCCTGCTCGACAACATGAGCGACGACCTGATGGCGGACGCCGTACGACGTACGGCCGGGCGGGTGCCGCTCGAGGCCAGCGGCGGGATCACGATCGAGCGGGCCGCGCGCATCGGCGCCACGGGCGTCGACTTCGTCTCGGTCGGGGCGCTCACCCACTCGGTGGTCGTGTTCGACATCGGCATGGATCTCGTGGAATGAGGGCGGCGGAATGAACACCCCACGACGTTCTTCTCCTCCGCAACGCTTCACCCCACAGTCTTCTGGTTCCCCCGCTCCGCTCCTCCACCACAAGCCTGCGGGGACCCCAAAGCTTCGCTCCTCCGAACAACGCCGCGGGGACCCCGGATGAGCCTGCTCGCCGCTGACATCGGCAACAGCCACACCTTCATCGGTCTCCTCGACGGCGAGGAGGTCACCGCCCACTGGCGGGTCAACACCGACGAGCGCCGCACGGCCGACGAGTGGTCGGTCCTGCTCCGCGGACTGCTCGACGAGCGGCTCGGCGACGTCGACGGCATCGCCGTGTGCGCCACCGTCCCGGCGGTGCTGCACGAGTGGCGCGAGATGCTCGAGCGCCACTTCCACGACGTCAGGGCGATCGTCGTCGAGCCGGGCGTGCGCACCGGCATCCCGGTGCTGATGGACAACCCGCGCGAGGTCGGCACCGACCGGATCGTGAACTCGCTGGCCGCGGCAGAGCTCTACGGCGGTCCCGCGATCGTCGTCGACTTCGGCACCGCGACGACGTTCGACGTCGTCAACGGGAAGGGGCAGTACGTCGGCGGCGCGATCTCGCCCGGCATCGAGACGTCCCTCGAGGCACTCGGTCGTCGCGGTGCCCAGCTGCGCAAGATCGAGCTCGCGCGCCCGCGGTCGGTGATCGCCAAGAACACGGTCGAGGCGCTCCAGAGCGGGATGGTCTTCGGCGTCGCGGCGCAGGTGGAGGGGCTGGTGGCGCGCATGATCGCCGAGCTCGGAGCTCCGGTCGACGACGTCACCGTCATTTCGACGGGCCATTTGGCCACGCTTCTCGTCGACGATTGCGCGTGTTTCACCGAGCATTCTCCGTGGCTCACGCTGCAGGGTCTCCGGCTCGTATTCGAGCGCAATTCCTGAATTGAATCGTCAGGGCATTCCTGACTTCTTTTGTGCGCATGAACGAGTGGTGCCACACTGCATTCGACGCGTGTGGACCAGAGCGCGCGAAAAGCAAAGGAATACACATGGCACAAAAGGTCAACATCGTTCTCGTCGACGACCTCGACGGCACCGAGGCCACCGAGACCGTGTCATTCGGCCTCGACGGCACCACCTACGAGATCGACCTCAACGACGCCAACGCCGCCTCCCTCCGCGAGGCGCTGAGCGGCTACGTCGGCCACGCCCGCAAGGTCACCGGCGGTGGCCGCCGCACCCGCCGCTCGTCCGGCGGTTCCGCCTCGTCCTCCAACACCAAGGACGTGCGCGAGTGGGCCAAGTCCCAGGGCATGGAGGTCTCCGAGCGCGGCCGCATCTCCGCCGACGTCCAGCAGGCCTACGACGCCGCCCACTGACGTACGCCGTCCCGCTCGACGCCGACGAGCCCGTTCGCTGATAGCGGACGGGCTCGTCTGTGCCCCGGGAACACGTAGGCTGATGTCGGGCGTTGAGCCCAGTGTTCGTGCTCCCGTCCCGGCGGGGGGCCAGCGGACCACGCAGACGTAGAGGAGCGCACATGTTCGAGCGGTTCACCGACCGAGCCCGGCGAGTTGTCGTGCTGGCCCAGGAAGAGGCCCGCATGCTCTCCCACAACTACATCGGGACCGAGCACATCCTGCTCGGCCTCATCCACGAGGGCGAGGGCGTCGCAGCCAAGGCCCTCGAGTCCCTCGACATCTCCCTGGAGGCCGTGCGCGCCCAGGTCGAGGAGATCATCGGGCAGGGCCAGCAGGCCCCGTCCGGCCACATCCCGTTCACGCCGCGCGCCAAGAAGGTGCTCGAGCTCTCGCTCCGCGAGGCGCTCCAGCTCGGCCACTCCTACATCGGCACCGAGCACATCCTGCTCGGCCTGATCCGGGAGGGCGAGGGCGTCGCGGCCCAGGTCCTGCAGAAGCTCGGCGCCGACCTCAACCGGGTGCGCCAGCAGGTCATCCAGCTGCTCAGCGGCTTCCAGGGCAAGGAGTCGGCGACCGCCGGCTCCCAGACCTCCGGCTCCGGCGGCGAGACCCCGTCGAGCTCGCTGGTCCTCGACCAGTTCGGCCAGAACCTCACCCAGGCCGCGCGCGAGGGCAAGCTCGACCCGGTCATCGGGCGCGAGCAGGAGATCGAGCGCGTGATGCAGATCCTGTCGCGCCGCACGAAGAACAACCCCGTCCTCATCGGTGAGCCCGGCGTCGGCAAGACGACGATCGTCGCCGGCCTCGCCCAGGACATCGTCAAGGGCAACGTGCCGGAGACGCTGAAGGACAAGCAGATCTACACGCTCGACCTCGGCGCTCTCGTCGCCGGCTCGCGCTACCGCGGTGACTTCGAGGAGCGCCTCAAGAAGGTGCTCAAGGAGATCCGCACCCGCGGCGACATCGTGCTGTTCATCGACGAGATCCACACCCTCGTCGGCGCCGGCGCGGCCGAGGGCGCGATCGACGCCGCCAGCATCCTCAAGCCGATGCTGGCCCGCGGTGAGCTGCAGACCATCGGTGCCACCACGCTGGACGAGTACCGCAAGTACCTCGAGAAGGACGCCGCGCTCGAGCGCCGCTTCCAGCCGATCCAGGTGCAGGAGCCCTCGATCGCGCACACGATCGAGATGCTCAAGGGCCTCCGCGACCGCTACGAGGCGCACCACCGCGTCACCATCACCGACGAGGCCCTGGTCTCGGCGGCGACGCTGGCCGACCGCTACATCTCCGACCGGTTCCTGCCGGACAAGGCCATCGACCTCATCGACGAGGCCGGTTCGCGACTGCGCATCCGCCGGATGACCGCGCCGCCGGACCTGCGCGAGTACGACGAGAAGATCGGCGACGTGCGTCAGCGCAAGGAAGCGGCGATCGACGGGCAGGACTTCGAGGCCGCGGCCCGACTGCGCGACGAGGAGAAGCAGCTCTCCGCCCGCCGCGCCGAGCGCGAGAAGCAGTGGCGCGCGGGCGACCTCGACGAGATCGCCGAGGTCGACGAGGAGCTGATCGCCGAGGTCCTGGCCGTGGCCACGGGCATCCCGATCGTCAAGCTCTCCGAGGAGGAGTCCACCCGTCTGCTCAAGATGGAGGACGAGCTCCACAAGCGGGTCATCGGCCAGGAGGAGGCCGTCAAGGCACTCTCCCGCGCGATCCGTCGTACGCGCGCCGGGCTCAAGGACCCCAAGCGCCCCGGCGGCTCGTTCATCTTCGCCGGCCCCTCGGGCGTCGGAAAGACGTGGCTGTCCAAGACGCTCGCGGAGTTCCTCTTCGGTGACGAGGACGCGCTCATCCAGCTCGACATGAGCGAGTTCTCCGAGAAGCACACGGTGTCGCGACTGTTCGGTTCGCCTCCCGGCTACGTCGGTTACGAAGAGGGCGGCCAGCTCACCGAGAAGGTGCGCCGCAAGCCGTTCTCGGTCGTGCTCTTCGACGAGGTCGAAAAGGCCCACCCCGACATCTTCAACAGCCTGTTGCAGATCCTCGAGGAAGGCCGTCTGACGGATTCCCAGGGTCGCGTCGTCGACTTCAAGAACACCGTCATCATCATGACCACCAACCTGGGTTCGCGTGACATCGCCAAGAGCGTCAACCTGGGCTTCGGCGCGGTCGGCGCGGATGCTGCCGGCTCCTACGAGCGGATGAAGAGCAAGGTGTCGGAGGAGCTCAAGCAGCACTTCCGCCCCGAGTTCCTCAACCGTGTCGACGAGATCGTCGTGTTCCCGCCGCTGTCGCAGGAGCAGATCGTCGCGATGGTCGACAACATGATCGCCGGCGTCGAGCTCCGCATGAAGGACCGCGACATGTCGCTCGAGCTCACCCAGTCCGCCAAGGCGCTGCTGGCCGAGCGCGGCTTCGACCCGGTGCTCGGTGCGCGGCCGCTGCGTCGCACGATCCAGCGCGAGATCGAGGACGTGCTCGCCGAGAAGATGCTCTTCGGTGAGGTCGGCCCCGGTCAGATCGTGCTGGTCGACGTCGAGGGAGAGGGTCCCCAGGCGAAGTTCACCTTCCGGGGCCAGAAGAACTCCACGGTGCCCGACATGCCTCCGCTGGAGACGGTCGACGCCGAGGGCACCCCGGTCGTCGGTCCGGACGACACCGAGGGTCCCACCGACGTGCCGAAGTCCGAGGGCTGACGGTCCGAGACGTCACTCAGGTCACCCCGGGAGCGCCCAGCGCCCCGGGGTGATCTGCGTCAGGAGCCCGTCGGCGACGAGCCCGGCCAGGCACCGCTCACGCTGCTCGTCCTCCGTCCAGGCGACCTCGAGCTGCCCGGCGCTGACCGAGTCGGCCTCCCGGGCGAGCGCCAGGATCCGGCCGCGGCACTGCCGGTCGGTGCCCGCCCAGGCCTGTCCGCGGCGGGGCGGTCCGTCGTACGCCGGGAAGCCGGCCCCGCGCCACGTGCAGTGCGCCGCGATGGGGCAGGCGTCGCACGACGGCTGGCGGGCGGTGCACACGAGCGCCCCGAGCTCCATCGTCGCCACCGCCCACGTGGCGGCCGTGGCGGGGTCGTCGGGCAGCAGCGTGGTCGCCACGTCGCGTTCCGTGCGGGTGACGGCCGGCGCGGGGAGCTCGCGCCCGGAGACCGCGCGCGTCAGGACCCGGCGGACGTTGGTGTCGAGCACGACGTGCCGCCGGCCGAAGGCGAAGCTGGCGATCGCCGCGGCGGTGTAGTCGCCGATGCCGGGGAGCGCGAGCAGGTCGTCGTACGACGCCGGCACCTCGCCGTCGTGGCGCTCGACGATGGCCGTCGCCGCCGCGTGGAGGCGGAGGGCGCGGCGCGGGTAGCCCAGCCGGCCCCACATCCGCACGGCCTCGCCGGTGGACTCGCCGGCCAGGGCGGCCGGGGTCGGCCACCGCTCCAGCCAGACGGAATGGACCGGCAGCACGCGCGCCACCGGCGTCTGCTGCAGCATGAACTCGCTGACCATCACCGACCACGGGGTGGCGGACACCCCGCGCCAGGGCAGCTCGCGCGCGTGGTCGTCGTACCAGTCGAGCACGGCGTCGTGCAGCGCGCTGGGAGTGGGGGCGTCCATCGCGGCGATCGTAGGTCAGCCGGTGCGCCTCCGCCGAGACGGGCCGACCGCTACCTAACCTGAGCGCATGCCGACGACCGTACGACCTCGTGGGCCGCTCCCGGCCCGGGTCTACTGGACCCGACGCCTCATCGTGTTCGTCGTCCCGGTGCTGCTCGTCGTCGTGCTCGCCCGCGTCCTCGGCGGCTCGGCCGACGGCAAGGACGAGGCGAAGGCCACCCAGGCAGGTGCGAGCACGACCACGACCGCCGCACCCACCGCGGGCCCGACCGCCGAGGCGCCCGGCGCCGGCAAGAAGGGCAAGAAGGGCAAGAACCGCGCCGTGGAGACCGCGCCGCCGGAGCCGGTCCTGGCCGAGCCGACCGGGCCGTGCACCGAGTCCGACATCGTCGCCACGCCTGCCCTGACGTCCGCCGCCGGTGGCGCGGACGTCCCGATCACGATCAACCTCCGCACCGTCGTCACCGAGGCCTGCACCTGGCAGGCGTCGCCGGAGACGATGACCGTCAGCATCACCTCCGGCAGCGACTACATCTGGAGCAGCCGCGAGTGCCCGGCGTCGATCCCGCCCCAGGACGTGGTGATCCGCCAGGCCGTCGACGCTCCGGTCGTCGTCACCTGGTCGGCCAAGCGCTCGGACGAGGGCTGCACGAAGTGGACCGACTGGGCGATGCCCGGGTTCTACCACGTCGAGGCGGCTGCCCTCGGCGGCGACGGCACCGACGTCCAGTTCGAGCTCACCGGTGGCGTGCCCGCGGTGGTCACCACCACCGCCGACCCGCAGCCGCAGGGCGGCAAGAACAAGGACAAGAACGGCGACACCTCGCACACACCCGGCGAGGACGGCGCGGGCAACTCCGCGGGCTGACTGCCTGCGCGGCAGATCGGGGTCCTTCGGCCCTGTGACCGCGGCGCGCCGCGCGCGATGCTGGGGGCTCGCGCAGGAGGTGTGTCATGAGGACCCTCGGGGAGCGGGGCGCCGCAGGCGCGCACCGGGCACCCAACTCAGCGGTGTGCGTGCGACGCGCGTGGTGGTCGGTGCTCGGACTGGTGCCGTCCTTCGCCCTGGCGTTCCTGGTCGGCGAAGGCATCGCGGCCGCGCTCGGGCACCCGCCGGGCGGCTCCGAGCCGGCCGAGTGGTGGGTGCTCCTCGCGGCCGGCGGTCCGGCGCTCCTCGTGTTCGTGCTGCCCGCCGTGCTGGCGGTGCACTTCGGCCGTCAGGCGGCGCGGCTCGGCGACCCCCACGGCCGGACCCCGGCCCTCGTCGCCGTTGTCGTGGGCGGCACCTTCGTGGCCCTCAACCTCGTCTCGGCCGTCGGGGTGCTGACGGGCTGAGGTCGTCGTAGGCCCGGCCTGGGGCGGCATGTCGCACACGTGCGGCGGTTGTGGCCCTGGGGCGTGTCGTCGTACGGCGCGCTGGTGGGCGGTGGCGGAGCCACGTTCTGCAGCGGGGGGATGTGGCTGGGGCACCGCTGGCGGGCGTGTCGTCGTACGACGCGCTGGTGGGCGGTGCGGGAGCCACGTTCTGCAGCCGGGGAATGTGGCTGGGGCACCGCCCGAGCGGCGAACCGAGGCTGGGGAGATTTCGACGCGCACGTCGCGGCTTCGTGCCTCAGCCGCGGTGCTTGCTCAATCTGGCCGGCCCCACGCCGCGAGCTCCTACGTCGCTCGCAGCTGGCCGTCTCAGATGTAGCGCTCGGTGATGCTCGACTCGGCGAGGCGGGAGAGGCCCTCGCGGACGCTGCGGGCGCGGAGCTCGCCGACGCCCTCGACGGCCTGGAGGTCGTCGATGCCGGCGGAGAGCAGCTGCTGGAGGCCACCGAAGTGGTCGACGAGGCGGTCGACCACGGCAGGGGGGAGGCGGGGGACCTTGGCGAGGAGCCGGTAGCCGCGCGGAGCGACGGCGGCATCGAGGTGCTCGGCGCCGCTGAGGCCGATGGCCCGGGCCACTGCGGCGGGGTCGACCAGCTCGGTGGGGGAGAGCGTCTCCAGCTCGGCGACGTGGGAGGAGGGGTCGGCCTGACGGCGACGGCCGCCCGGGAGGTAGTCGCGCACGACGAGGTCGCGTTCGGCGTCGACGCCGGTGACGAGCTCCTCGAGCTGGAGGGAGAGGAGACGTCCGTCGGTGCCGAGCTCGAGGACGTAGTCCTCGATCTCGCGGGCGATCCGGATGACCATCTCGAGGCGCTGCGCGACGACGGCGACGTCGCGCACCGTGACGAGGTCCTCGATCTCGAGCGCGGACAGGGTCGCGGAGACCTCGTCGAGGCGCAGCTTGTAGCGCTCGAGGGTGGCGAGGGCCTGGTTGGCGCGGGACAGGATCTTGCCGGAGTCCTCGAGGACATGGCGGATCTCGCCGACGTAGGCCGCGATGATCTGCATCGACTGCGACACCGAGATCACAGGGTGGCCCGTCTGCTTGGCGACGCGTTCGGCGGTGCGGTGGCGGGTGCCGGTCTCCTCGGAGGGGATCGTGTGGTCGGGCATCAGGTGGACCGCGGCCCGGTGGATGCGGGTGATGTCCTTGTCGATGACGATCGCGCCGTCCATCTTGGCCAGCTCACGGAGGCCGGTGGCGGTGAACGGGACGTCGAGGGTGAAGCCGCCGGTCGAGATGGACTCGACGACCCGGTCGAGCCCCAGGACGATCAGGGCGCCGGTGCGGCCACGGAGGATGCGTTCGAGCCCGTCGCGCAGGGGCGTGCCCGGTGCGATCGAGGCCAGGGTCGCGCGCAGCCTCAGCTGCTCGTCGATGCGCTCTGCCACCGGTCCTCCACGTGCTCTCTCCTCGGGCGCCCCCGTGCGCCATCGGGTGAAGTGTAGGGGTGGTCGGGCCCGATCCCCCGATCGTTTCCAGCTCAGGGGCCTCCGACCGCGGTCGGGCGACCTCTGCTCGTCAGAGGGGTGGTGTCAGGTCGAGGGTGAGCAGCGCGCCCAGGACGTCGTCCACCTCCACCACGCGGAGGCCGTCGACCACGCGCCGCGAGGGGATCCCGCGCTCGCTGGGCAACGCCCGTCCGCGGGGGACGACCGCCACCTTGAAGCCGAGCCGCGACGCCTCGGCGATGCGCTGCGGCAGGTCGCGCACCCGGCGCAGCTCGCCGGCGAGGCCGATCTCCCCGATGGCCACGGCGCCGCGCGGTGGCGGCACGCCGAGGTGGGAGCTGGCCACGGCGACCGCGATGGCCAGGTCGGCTGCGGGATCGTGCAGCTTGGCCCCGCCGACCGTCGCGACGAACGTGTCGCTGCCCGCGATCCGGAGCCGGGCGTGTCGTTGGAGGACGGCGAGCACCATGTCGACCCGCGACGACTCCACGCCCGAGACGGTGCGGCGGGGTCGCTCGAGCGGGGACGGCGTCAGCAGCGCCTGCACCTCGGCCAGCAGCGGTCGTCGTCCCTCCATCGTCACGGCCACGCAGGTGCCGGAGACGTCCTGGGTGTGGTGCTCGACGAAGAGCCCGGTCGGGTCGGTGACGGCGGAGATGCCCTCGGAGGAGAGGTCGAAGCAGCCCACCTCGTCGACCGGGCCGTAGCGGTTCTTCATGGCACGGACCATGCGGAAGCGTGAGTTGCGGTCGCCCTCGAAGTGGAGGACCACGTCGACGAGGTGCTCGAGCACCCGCGGGCCGGCGATCGACCCGTCCTTGGTGACGTGGCCGACGATCATGGTGGTGATGTTGCGGGTCTTGGCGACGCGGATCAGCGCGGCGGCGACCTCCTTGACCTGGGTGACGCCACCGGGGACGCCGTCGATGCCCGAGGCTCCGATCGTCTGGATCGAGTCGACGACCAGCAGCGTCGGTCGTACGTCCTCGATGTGGGTGAGCACCGCCCCGAGGTCGGTCTCCGCGGCGAGGAACAGCTCGTCGTGGACGCCGCCGGTGCGGTCGGCGCGCAGCCGCACCTGGGCGGCCGACTCCTCGCCGGTGACGTAGAGGGTGCGCTGCCGGGTGCTCGCGGTCTGCGCGGCCACCTCGAGCAGCAGCGTGCTCTTGCCGACGCCCGGCTCGCCGGCGAGCAGGATCGCGGCGCCCGGCACGAGCCCGCCACCGAGGACGCGGTCGAGCTCGGGCACCCCGCTGGGGCGCGCGACCGACTCCGTGGTCGCGACCTGCCCGATCGGCACCGCCGGCGTCGAGACCGGACCGGCGGCGGCGCGCAGGGTCGGCGCGCCCGCCTCGGCGACGGACCCCCAGGCCTGGCACTCGCCGCAGCGGCCGACCCACTTGGCGGTCTCCCACCCGCACTCCGAGCAGCGGTAGGAGGAGCGCACCCGAGCGGTCTTCGTCGACATGGACCACACGCTAGGCGAGCCCACCGACACCCCGGTGCCCGCCGCGCGCGCCGGTGCTCACCCGTCGGGTGGGCGTGCACGAGCGAGGGCGGGGCTTATGCTCACCTCGATTGGATCGATCTAGGGCGATCGGGAGGGGGAGCCATGGCGCGCAACGAGCATCGGACCGGGAGCACGCTGCCGGTGACGCCGCCCACCCTCGCCGACGTCGCGGAGCGGGCCGGGGTGTCGCGCCAGACGGTGTCCAACGCCGTCAACAACCCCGACCTGCTGCGTCCCGACACCCTCGAGCGGGTGCGCCAGACGATCGCCGAGCTGGGCTACTCGCCCAACCGCGCCGCCCGCAACCTCCGCACCCGGACGTCGTCCCTGATCGGCCTGCGCTTCGCCCCCGCCCAGGAGGGCACCGCCAACGCCGCGATGGACCGGTTCGTGCACTCGCTGGTCGAGGCGAGCGAGGGGGTGGGCTACCACGTCCTGCTCTTCCCGGGCGACGACGAGGACCCGGTCGGCGGCTACGACAACCTGCTGCGCTCGACCGCAGTGGATGCCTTCGTCGTCACCGACACCTACCTCGGCAACCCGCAGGCCGCGTGGCTGAGCCAGCAGCGCGCCCCGTTCGTCGCCTTCGGCCGGCCGTGGGACGACGACGAGGCCCGCCACGTGTGGGTCGACGTCGACGGCGCCGCCGGCATCGCGCTCGCCACCCAGCACCTCATCGACCGCGGCCACACCCGCATCGCGTGGATCGGCTGGCGCAAGGACTCCCCGATCGGCGAGGACCGCCGCTCCGGCTGGGTGCGCACGATGCACAAGAACGGCCTCTCCACCACGGGCATGGCCTCACGTGTCGAGGACGTCGTCCACAGCGGCGCCGAGGCGGCCGCCGTACTTCTGGACGAGTCCGCCCCGACGGCGTTCGTCTGCGCGTCCGACACCCTCGCGATGGGCGTCCTCCACACGCTCTGGATCCGGCAGCTCGCGCCCGGCCGCGACATCGGCGTGGTCGGCTTCGACGACTCCCAGGTGGCCCAGGTCTACCCGGTGGGTCTCACGTCCGTACGCCAGCCGCTGGAGGACGTGGCGGTCGAGATCATCCGCACCCTGCGCGCGCTGCTGTCCCACCAGCCCGTCGAGACGCGCGGCGTCCTCCTCGAGCCGACGCTGGCGATCCGCGAGTCGAGCTGACGCCGGCTCAGAAGTGGCGCCACCAGAGGTTGACCGCGTAGTCGACCTCGGTGCCGGTGTGGGAGGCGAGCGCCTCCTCGGCCGCCTCCGGTGGCAGCTCGATGCGGACGACCGACTCGAGGTCCTCGCGCGAGGTGAAGGACCACCCCATGTCGATCTGCCGGCGCTGCCAGCCGTGCATCGACCAGAACCGCTCCACGGCCTCGGGGTCGACCTCGGGGAAGCCGCGACCGAACCAGCCGCCGAAGGTCGACCGGGTCGGGTCGTTGTCGATCACGAACGCCGTGCCCCCGCGGCGTACGACCCGGTCGAGCTCGCGCAGGCCGGGCTCCGAGCCGGGGCCGAAGAAGTAGGCCCAGCGCGCGTGCGCCACGTCGACGGACGCGTCGGGCAGGGGGATTGCCTGGGCCCCGCCTTCGAGGACGCGCACGTGGGCCAGTGAGCGCGTACGACGACGGGCGAGCCCGACGAGCGGCGGGTGCGGCTCGACGCCGACCACCTGCGCCGCGGACCCGGCCCACAGCGGGAGGTGGAAGCCGCTGCCGCAGCCGACGTCGAGGACCGCGCGCCCGGCCCAGTCGCCGATCTCGCGCATCGCGGTGGCGATCCGGTCGTGGGGGTCGGCGGCGCGGTTCTCGAGCTCGTACAGCTCGGGGGTGTTCCAGATGTTGGGGGAGGGGCGCGGCTTCAGATCCGCACCAGACCGTTGGGGGTCTGGAGCTGGACGGCGACGATGCCGGGGGTGCCGTTGGGGGCGACCCACTCGACCTTCACGTCCTCGAGGGGAGCCTCGACGGTCTCGCCGAGCCACTCGCTGACCCGCTGGGGGTCGCCAGCGATCTCGAGGCAGTCGAGGGAGTACGCGCCGGTCGCGCCGTTGCTGGGGTGGAGGTCCGAGGACGACTGCCACTGGATGAAGAACGGCAGCTGGGGGTCGGAGAGCAGGCCGTTGACGCCGATCTGCTGCCAGAGGAGCTCGGTGCCGTCGGGGCGACGACGGTTGCCCTTGACCGCCTCGCGACCGAGCCGGGACTCGATCTGGGAGATGTCGGCCACGGAGACGACCCAGCCGAGCCAGCCGCCGCCGAGGGCGGAGCGGGCGCGGACGGCCTGGCCGAAGGGGGCCTTGTCGCTGGCGGGGTGGTCGAGGACCTCGACGATCTCCATGTAGATGTCGCCGGCCAGCGGCAGGGTCATGTTGCGGGTGCCGAAACGGGGATGGATCCCCCCGTCGACGAAGTCGGTGCCGAGCAGCCCCCCGATGCGCTGGGCGGTGCTGGCAAGTCCATCAGGTCCGGCGGCGAAGCTGACGTGGTCCAGGCGCATGACCAGATTCTGGTCCGCGCGCATGCCGGCCTTGACACCGGGGTCGGAGTTTCTTGATGTCAAGACGTGCCGGCGAGCCTCAGCATCAGGTCGCGCACGTCGGTCGCGGCCACCGACCCGGCGACCGCGCCGGGGGTGCTGCACACGAGCATGGGGCCGAGAGTGGGGTCCTTCGGCAGCCGTCCGTGGGTGCCGCGCACCGGCGACGGGTCGAGCGGCACGACCTTCATGGCGTACCGCAGCCCGGCCATCTTCCGGGCGAGGGTGAGGCCGGCCTTGAGCTTGACCGCCTTGTCCTCGGGGTCGAAGAACAGCTCGGCGGGGTCGTAGCCCGGCTTGCGGTGGATCTCGACGCCCCGGGCGAAGTCGGGCGCTCGGGCGTCGTCGAGCCAGTAGTAGTAGGTGAACCAGGCGGTCTCGTCGGCGACGAGCACCAGGTCGCCGGAGCGCTCGTGGTCGAGGCCGTACGCCGCCTGCGCGCCGCGGTCGAGCACCTGGTCGACGCCGGGGAGCTCGGCGCACAGCCCGCGGACCGTCTCGAGGTCGGCGGGGTCGTCGACGTAGACGTGCGCGACCTGGTGGTCGGCGACCGCGAAGGCCCGGGAGGTCCACGGGTCGAGGTACTCCATGCCGTCCTGGGTGTAGACCTCGAGCAGCCCGCTGCGGCGCAGCATCCGGTTGATGTCGACGGGCTGGTCGGCGTCGGTGATGCCGTACTCCGAGAGCACCAGCGTGGTGACGCCGGTGCGCTCGGCGTCGTCGAGGAGCGGCGCCAGCGCGCCGTCGATCTCCTGGGCGGCCCGCACGGCCTCGTCGGAGTCGGGGCCGAAGCGCTGGAGGTCGTAGTCGAGGTGCGGGACGTAGCAGAGGGTGAGGTCGCTGCGGGGCATCAGCCGGCGGGTGGCGGCGATGATCCACTCGCTGGAGGCGATCGCGGCGGTCGGGCCCCAGTAGGTGAACAGCGGGAACTCGCCGAGCGCGCCGACGAGCTCGTCGTGGAGCTCGGGCGGGCGGGTGTAGCAGTCGGGCGCCTTCTTGCCGTCGGCGTAGTAGATCGGCCGCGGCGTGACCGTGTAGTCGGTCGTCATGCCCATGGCGTACCACCAGCAGACGTTGGCGACGGTGTAGTCGGGTCGCTCGCGGCGGATCGTCTCCCACACCTTCTCGCCGTCGACGAGCTTGTTGTGCTGGCGCCAGAGGAAGACCTCGCCCAGCTCGCGGAAGTACCACCCGTTGCCGACGGCGCCGTGTCCCGACGGCGGCAGGCCGGTGAGGAACGTCGACTGCACGGAGCAGGTGACGGCCGGGAGGATCGGCTCCAGGGTGGCCTGCGAGCCCGCATCGGCGAGGCGGCGCAGCCGGGGCATGTGCCGGAGCAGGTCGGGGGTCAGGCCGACGAGGTCGACGACGAGCAGCTTGGGGTGGGCCACGGTGGCGTCCTGTCTGGGTGGGGGCGGAGAAAGGGAGGAGGGGGAGGTCAGTCGAGCGAGGTGAGGCCGAGCCCGACGAGCTCGTCGCGGACCCACGCCAGCTCGGCGGCGAGCCCGGCGGCGAGGGCGTCGTCGTCTGCGGGGGCGCCGTCGGGGAGGACGGACCAGGTGTAGGTCTCGACCTCGAGGTGGTCGGTGCGGGCGGTGTCGCCGCCGAGGAGGGCCGCCAGCGAGGCGCGGAGGTCGTCGCGGCTGTTGCGCAGCGGCGGGGCCGGGTCGGCGTGGACGGGCACGTGGAAGTGCACCCGCCACGGCGACCTGTCGTCGAGGGGTCGGCGTCCGTCGAGGGCGTCGGGGAGGTCGTCGCGCGACGCGAGCCGCTGGCCGACGCGCTGGCGCACCTGGTGCAGGAAGCGGTCCTCGGAGTACGACGTCAGCGCGGCGCGGGCGGCCGGGTCGGCCGGGTCGTCGACGACGAGCGCCGCGGCCGGCTGCACCTTGACCACGTCGAGGCCGGCGGCGTCGAGCCGGGCGAGCGCGTCGGTCGCGTCCTCGAAGCCGACGGCGAGGTGGCAGAGGTCCAGGCACACACCGATCCGCTCGCGGTCGGCCGCGTCGAGCCGCTCGACCGCCTCGGCGATGGTCTCGATGACGCAGCCCGGCTCGGGCTCGAAGGCGACCCGGACGGTGCGCCCGGTCTCGGCCTCGACCTCGGCCAGCCCCTCGGCCAGGGCCTTGAGGTGCAGCTCGGCACTCGACTGCCGGTCGGCCAGCCACGGCGCGCGCCAGGCCAGCGGCAGGGTCGAGATGCTGCCCCGGACGGCGTCCTCCGGCATCAGCGCGGCCAGCACGCGGGCCACGTCGAGGGTGTAGTCGAGACGGGAGCGCTCCGCCCAGGTCGGGTGGTAGACGCGCTTCTTGACGACCTCGTCCTGGAAGGCGGCGTAGGGGAAGGCGTTGAGGGTGACGATCTCGACGCCGTGCTCGTCGATCGCGTCCCGCAGTCGGGCCACGGCGTCGAGGTCGGAGGCGAGGCGGCGCGCCGCGGCGGCCGGGAGCCACATCCCGAGGCCGACGCGGTCGGTGCCGAGGTGCTGGCGCAGCCGGTCGCCGTACGTGCCCACCTGGGCGATCAGCCCGTCGACGTCCTCGGCCGGCAGGACGTTGGTGCCGTAGCCGAGGTGGACGACGGTTCCGTCGGGGTGCTGCAGCCTCATCGTCAGTCCCGTGAGCCGCGCAGGATCGAGTTGCCCTCGAAGGTCGCGGAGGCGTCGGCGCCGGCGGAGCCGTCGTCGGCGAGGTCCGGGTCGACGAGCAGCCGGCCGCTCTGGCCGAAGAACTCGATCGGGTTGCGCCACAGCACGCGGTCGACGTCGTCGGCGGAGAAGCCGGCCTCGAGCATCGCCGCACCGGTCTTCGAGGTCTTGAGCGGGTCGCTGCGGCCCCAGTCGGCGGCAGAGTTGACCAGCACCCGGTCGAGGCCGCGGCGCTGCAGGATCGCGACCATCCGGTGCTCGTCCATCTTGGTGTCGGGGTAGATCGAGAAGCCCATCCAGCAGCCGGCCTCGTCGACCTGGTCGACGGTGACCTCGTTGAGGTGGTCGACGACGACCATGCCGGGCGCGAGGCCCGACTCGGTGACGAGCTCGAGGGTGCGGCGGGTGCCCTGCTCCTTGTCGCGGTGGGGCGTGTGGACCATCGCCGGCAGCTCGAACTCCACGGCGAGCTCCAGCTGCCGCGCGAACGCCTTCTCCTCCTCGACGGTCATCGAGTCGAAGCCGACCTCGCCCACGGCGACCACGCCATCCTTGGCGAGGTAGCGCGGGAGCACGTCGAGCACCTCGGCGCACCGCGGGTCGTTGGCCTCCTTGGGGTTGAGCGCGATCGTGCAGTGGTGGGCGATGCCGAACTGCGAGGCGCGGAACCGCTCCCACCCGACGAGGGCGTCGAAGTAGTCGGTGAACGACCCGACGGTGGTGCGCGGCTGGCCCAGCCAGAACGCCGGCTCGACGAGCGCGCGGACGCCGGAGGCGTACATCGCCTCGTAGTCGTTGGTGGTGCGCGAGGTCATGTGGATGTGCGGGTCGAAGATGCGCATCAGGAGTCCTTCTGCTGGTCGTGCCGGGTGGAGGCGGCGCAGGAGTCGAGGACGACCTGCACGTCGAGGGGTACGTCGCGCCCGGCGGCCTCGCGCTCGCGCTGGTAGCGCCGCACCATCTCGGCCAGCTCGCGGTCGGCGCGGCGCGCGAGCCCGGTGGCCGACGCGACGGGCACGCCGGTGAACAGGCACTTGAGGACGCCCTGGCGCCACGAGTCGTCGTCCAGCCGGTCGCTGTGCGGGCCCATCGCGGCGGCGACGAGGCGGGTGTCGTTGGTGCGGAGGGCGTCGAGCAGCAGGTCGGTGCCGTCGACGTCGTCGGGTGCGCCGGACAGGGCGTGCAGGACCGCGCGCTTCTCGTCGTTGTCGCCGTAGCGGTAGACCTCGCGCAGCTCGGCCAGGAGCGCCGCGGGGTCGAGGGAGCGCGCGGCGGTCTGCACGAGGGAGACGCGTACGGCGTCCTCGAGCAGGACGTCGTCGGCTCCGGCGAGCGGGCCGCGGCCGGTCTTTCGGGCGGCCGCGGGGAACGCCCGGCCCAGCCGCGAGGGGTCCTCGGCCACCTCGGCGGTCAGCGCGTCGAGCTGCGCCTGCGCGTGCTCGTCGAGCGCCTGTCGGATGGTGTCGTCGGCGGCCAGCGGACGGATCTCGGTCACGGCGTGGGTCCTTCCCTGTCGGAGTCGGCGAGGCGGGCCAGGGAGGCGCGCAGGGCGGCGATCTGTCGCGCGGCGACCGTGGGCGCCGCGTGGGAGTGGCGGGGCAGCTCGATGCTGGCGAGGCCGGTGAAGCCGGTGGCCAGGAGGGCGCCGAGGACCGCGTCGAGGTCGAGGGTGCCAGTGCCGAGCTCGAGGTGCTCGTGGACGTCGCGCACCATGTCGTCGACCTGCACGTTGCCGATGAGCGGACCGGCGACGGCGATGGATGCCTCGGGGCTGCGCGGCTCGTTGCAGACGAGGTGGCCCAGGTCGAGGGTCAGCCGGAGGTGGTCCGGCTCGCCGAGCCGGCGGCGCAGCTCGAGCGCCTCGTCGACCGTGTCGACGTGCATGCCGGGCTCGGGCTCGAAGCAGACGGTGACGTCGAGCTCGTGCGCGAGGTCGAGCACCGGGCCGAGGCCGTCGGTGAGCCGGCGCCAGCCGTCCTCGGCGCTGGCGCCCTCGGGCAGGACGCCCGACCAGCACGACATCGCGTCGGCCCCCAGCTCGGCGGCGATGCGCACGGCACGGGTCAGGAGCTCGACCCGCGGGCCGCGGTCGCCGTCGCTGACCAGGGTGGGCTCGTGCTTGTGCCACGGGTCGAGGACGTAGCGCGAGCCCGTTTCGATGACGACGGCCAGCCCGTGGTCGGCGAGCGACTTCGCGGCGCGCGCGGTCTGGGCGGCCGCGTCGTCGGCGAAGGGGTCGAGGTGGGGCTGGTCGAGGGTGAGGGCGACGCCGTCGTAGCCGAGCCCGGCGATCACCGCGCAGGCGTCGGGGAAGCGGTGGCCGGAGAAGCCGTTGCTGCCGTAGCCGAGGCGGAGGCCGCCCGGTGCCGGGGCGCTCACGTCGGGCTCCAGCGGCGCGACAGGGCGCGGTAGGCCGGGCCGGCGCCCACGACGGTGGCGGCAGCGCCCAGCCGGCCGCGGCGGGCGAGCCAGGCGCCCTGGAGGAGCGAGAACCCGCCGATCCCGGTGCGGGTGGCGGCGCGGGCCGCCTCGGCCGTGGGCTGCTGCGCCGCGCGGGCCTGGGCGCGCCCGACCACGACGGCGTACGCCGCCGACAGGCCGACGCCGGCCGTGCGGGCGAGGCGACCGGAGTGCGGGTCGTGGAACGCCGCGTGGGCCGTGGCGGCGGCCACCGCGAGGGTGCCTGCGGTCACCGCTCCGGCTACCTCGGGGCGGGTGCCGTGCACCTCTCCACGGCTGAGCCAGGTGAGGCCCGCAGTGTGCGCGGTCATCGCGAGGGCGGGCTGCCACGCGCTGGCGGGGGAGGCGTGGGCGCCGAGGAGGACGTCGAGCCCCCGCGTCGAGGCCATCGCGAGGGGCCCGACGGCCGCGTCCTTAGCGACGGCGTCGTAGGCCACCACCATGAGGGCGAGCGGGGCCGCGACCGCGACGGCCGAGCGACCGCCGACGAGGGCGGCGACGCCGAGACCGGCCGCGCCGAGCCCGGCCGCGACGGCGAGGGCTGCGTCGGGGCTGACCCGGCCCGAGGGGATCGGGCGCTCGGGGCGCTCCTCGGCGTCGACGTGGCGGTCGCACCAGTCGTTGAAGGCCATCCCGGACCAGTAGAGACAGGTGGAGGCGATCGGCATCGCCCAGCCGCGCCCGGCGGTCGCCGCGTGCGCGGCGCCGGACCACGCGTCGCCGGGGATGGAGAACGCGGCGGGTGCCCGGGTCAGCTCGACGAGGTCGGCGACCCTCACGTCGTCACCCGGTCGGCGCAGTCCGTCGACCAGGCGAGCAGGGCGTCCCACTGCTGCGCGAGTCGGTGCTCCTGCGAGCCGATCGGCTGCTTGAAGAAGAAGCCGAGGGCGGCCAGGGGGCCGGTCTCGCCGACCGCCACCGCCCGCGAGGTGAGGCGCGCGAGGTCGAGGACCAGCGGCGCTGCGAGGGCCGAGTCGCAGCCCTCCCAGGTGAACTGCATCGTCATCCGGGTGCCGAGGAAGCCGTCGAAGCGGACGTGGTCCCAGGCGGTCTTCCAGTCACCGAGGTCCTCGACGTAGTCGATGTGCATCGGGCCGGGCACCGGGTGGCCGAGCATCGACTCCAGGCCGGTGCGCTTGGTGCTCGTCTTGCTCTCTCGGGCGGCGGGGTCGGACAGGGTGGACCCGTCGCCGCCGCCGAGCAGGTTGATCGAGGTCCACGACCGCACGGCCAGCGACCGGGTGGAGAACATCGGCGCCAGCGCCGACTTCACCAGGGTCTCGCCCGTCTTGCCGTCGCTGCCGGCGTAGGGGAGGCCTCGATCGGCGGCGAGCTCGACCAGGGCGGGGACGTCGATCCCGGGGCTCGGCGTGAAGGCGACATAGGCCGCTCCGGCCAGCACGGCGGCACAGGCGTAGACCGAGCTCGGCGAGAGGGGCGCGCGGCCGGCCGACCAGGCGGCCTCGAGGTCGGCCCAGGTGGCGGCGTCGGTGCCGGCGTCGTGCGGCGGCTCGGTGCTCGACACGTCGACGACGACGACCCGGTCGACGCCGGCGGCGAACTCGCGGATGTCGTCGGCGAGCCGGTCCACGTCGGCGCGCTGGTCGGTGGAGTCGCTGTGGCGCACACCCGGGCGCAGCCGGGCCTCGGTCGCCTCGAGCTCGGCGGCGACCTGGTGCGCGAGGATCCCCGGCACCACGCCGCCCGCCACGAGGCGCTCGGCCTGCTTGACGAGCGGGAGGGTGTCGACGTCGTGGCCGCCCACGACGATGTCGGCGTACGCCGGCAAGCCGCGCGAGTCGAGGTCGGGGTGGGCGCAGACGCAGCCGGTCTCGTCGGTCAGGTGGGCGGCGAGGGCGCTCAGGCCGATGGTCGCGGTGGTCGCGAGCGAGCCGCGAGCGCCGATGAACCAGATGCCGAGGGTGCCGCCGGGGCCGTGATCCTCGGTCCGGGGGTTGGGGGAGGGTGCCACCTGTCGAAGGTAATGCACGTCACAACCACTTTCAACGCCGGGTCCAGCACTTTTGTCCGGCCGTCGCTCAAAAGTGACGCGGTGACGCGGGGTGCAGTGCGAGCGCGGATCGCGAAACCACGTGGGCCTCGCAGTGCCGCACCAGCTCGGCGTACGCCTCGGCGCCCATCAGCTCGACGAGCTCGGGCTCGTGGGTGAGGTAGACCGGCTCGGGCGCGACGTGCGCCTCGGTGTTGCCGGAGCAGTACCAGTCGAGGTCGTGGCCGCCCGGGCCCCAGCCGCGGCGGTCGTACTCGCCGATCGAGACCTCGGTGTAGGACGTGCCGTCCTGCCGCTCCACCTCGCGGAACTGGCGGCGGATGGGCAGCTGCCAGCACACGTCGGGCTTGGTCTCGAGCGGGTTGCGCCCCTGGCGCAGCGCGAGGCCGTGAAGGGCGCAGCCGGCTCCGACGTGCCCGGTGTCGTTGGTGAAGTCGGTGCGGTTGTGGAAGACGCACGCCTGCTGTCCGTCGACCTCGACGACCCGCGTCTTGCGCTCGCCGTCGTCGTCGGTCTCGATCCAGTCCGCCTTGCGCACCGACCGACCCGGGTGGAGCTGCCAATCGTCGGGGGTGAGCTCGCCGACGAACGCGGCGACCCGCTTCTCGTCGTCCCGGTCGGCGAAGTGGGCGCCGAGGGTGCAGCAGCCGACGTCGGGGGCGTCGGCGTAGATGCCCTGGCACCCCTGGCCGAAGATGCACGTGTAGGCCGAGGTCAACCACGTCAGGTCGCAGCGGAACACCTGGGCGTCGTCAGCGGGGTCGGCGAACTCGACGAACGCACGGGGGAAGACCAGGTCGACTTCGGGCACGCACAGAGCCTAGTGGCGCCACCCCGGCCTAGTAGCGTGGCAGGCATGCGCCTGGGCGTCCTCGACATCGGATCCAACACCGGCCACCTGCTGGTGGTCGACGCACACGGTGGCGCGGCCCCCCTCCCGGCCTCCTCGCACAAGCAGCCGCTGCGCCTGGCCGAGCACCTCGACGAGGACGGCGCGGTCACCAAGAAGGGCATCAAGGCCCTCACGGACTTCTGTGCCTCCGCGACCCAGATCGCCGAGGACAAGGGCTGCGAGGAGATGCTCGGCTTCGCCACCTCGGCCGTGCGCGACTCGGTCAACTCCGACGAGGTGCTCGCCCACGTCGAGAAGCACAGCGGCGTGGCGCTCGAGGTGCTGTCGGGGGAGGACGAGGCGCGCCTGACGTTCCTGGCCGTCCGCCGCTGGTTCGGCTGGTCGGCCGGAAGGCTCGCGGTCTTCGACATCGGCGGCGGCTCGCTCGAGATCGCCGGCGGCGCCGACGAGGCCCCCGACGTCGCCTGGTCGCTCCCGTTGGGCGCCGCGCGGATGGCGCGGACCTGGTTCGGCGGCGGCCGGCCCTCCGACGACGACGTACGCGCGCTGCGCAAGCAGGTGCGCGCGGAGATCGCCCGTGACGCCGGCCACCTGCTGCGCGGCGGGGTGCCCGACCGGGCGGCCGCGACCTCGAAGACCTTCCGCTCCCTGGCGCGCATCTGTGGTGCCGCACCGAGCGGCGACGGCCCGCTGGTGCCGCGCGCGCTCGAGCTCGAGACGCTCTCGGGCTGGATCCCCAAGCTGATGGACATGTCCGCCGACGACCTCGCCGACCTGCCCGGCGTCTCGCCGAGTCGCACCCACCAGATCGTCGCGGGTGCCCTCGTCGCCGAGGCCTGCATGGACATCTTCGACCTGCCCGAGCTCGAGATCTGTCCGTGGGCACTGCGCGAGGGCGTGATCCTCGAGCGGCTCGACCAGATCTCGGTCATCACCAGGGTGCGCTGACGATGGCCACGTCCTCGTCCGTCCCGCTGGTCGGGCTCTCCTCCGCCTCGGTCTACCCGGAGTCGACGGCGCACGCCTTCGGGTGGGCGGCGCAGCTGGGCTACGACGCGGTCGAGGTGATGGTCGGCATCGACTCGCTGAGCCAGCAGGTCGACGCGGTCAAGAAGCTCAGCGACCACCACCAGGTGCCGATCTGCGCCGTGCACTCCCCCTGCCTGCTCTTCACCCAGCGGGTCTGGGGCACCGACCCGTGGGTCAAGCTGGAGCGCTCGGCCGAGATGGCCGACGCGGTCGGGGCCGACGTGGTCGTGGTGCACCCGCCGTTCCGCTGGCAGAAGGACTACGCCGCCGGCTTCGTGGAGGGCATCGCGTCCCTCGAGGCGCGCACCGGCATCGCCTTCGCGGTGGAGAACATGTATCCGTGGCGCGCGTCCTCGCGCCGCGGGATGGAGATGTACCTGCCCGGCTGGGACCCGAGCTCGGAGAGCTACGCCAACACCACGATCGACCTGTCCCACGCGGCCATCGCCCGCAGCGACGTCATCGAGATGGCCGACCGGATGGGCGACAGCCTGCGCCACATCCACCTCACCGACGGCACCGGCTCGGCCAAGGACGAGCACCTCGTGCCCGGCCGCGGGGTGATGAAGGCCGAGGCGTTCCTGCGCCACCTCGCCGGTCGGGGCTTCTCCGGCCACGTCGTGCTCGAGATCAACACCCGGCGGGCCGCCAGCAAGAGCGAGCGCGAGGCCGACCTGCGGGAGTCGCTGGAGTTCGCCCGCGCGCACCTCGCCGTACCCACGCCATGAGCCCCCCGGCGACGACCCCTGCCCGTCAGCGCACGTCCCGCGGTCGGCGCCCCGGAGCCCCCGACACCCGGGCCGAGGTCCTCGCCGCCGCGCGGGCGTCGTTCGCCGAGAAGGGCTTCCGGGGCACGACGATCCGCGCCGTCGCGGCGTCCGCCGCTGTCGACCCTGCGCTCGTGCACCACTACTTCGGCAGCAAGGACGACCTCTTCCTCGCCGCGCTGGAGATGCCCGTCGACCCCCGCGAGCTCCTGGCTCCCGTGGTCGCCCAGGGGCCTGACGGCGCCGGGGAGCGGCTCCTTCGCACCTTCCTGTCGGCGTGGGACGATCCTGACATCCAGGTACGGCTGCTCGCGGTGGTCCGCTCGGTGCTCAGCGAGGACGGCGCGACCCTGCTCAACGAGGGCTTCATCCCGGTCGTCGTCGGCCCCGTGCTCGCGCAGCTCGTGGTGGACCGGCCGGAGGTGCGCGTCCCTCTCGTCGCCAGCCAGGTCGTGGGGCTCATCGTCACCCGCTACCTCCTCGCGCTCCCACCGATGGCCGAGATGTCGGCCGACGACGTCGTGGCCCGGGTCGGCCCGGTCCTCCAGCACTACCTGACCGGCGACCTGCCCTAGCCGCCGTACTGCTCCTCCATCCGTCGAGCGGTGGCCCACCCACATCCGGCAGGCTGCGAATGTGGCTCCGACACCGCCGGCCGGCGAGTTGCCGCGTGGCGCGCCGGCGAGCGGTGGCCCACCCACGTTCCAGACGTCAGAATTGTCGCTGGACCACCGCTGGCGGGCCTTGACGCGCCACCACCCCGGGCGCACAATTCAACACATGATGAAAAACGTCGTGGAGGTGCGCGACCTCGTCGTCGTACGCGGCGAGCGCGAGGTGCTGCCCGGCATCTCGCTCGACGTCCCGGCGGGCGTCACCGGCCTGCTCGGGCCGAGCGGCTGCGGCAAGACGACGCTGATGCGCTGCCTGGTCGGGGCGCAGCAGGTGCGGTCCGGGACCGTCGAGGTGCTGGGGGAGCCGGCGGGGAGCCGGCCGCTGCGGACCCGAGTCGGCTATGTCACCCAGGCCGCGAGCGTCTACGACGACCTCACCGTCGCGGAGAACCTCGCGTTCTTCGCCCGCGTGCTCGGGGTCGACCGCGCCCAGGTCGACGAGGCCGTCGACGCGGTCGGCCTCGACGACCACCGCACCCAGGTCGTGGGCCGGCTCTCCGGCGGCCAGCGCAGCCGGGCCAGCCTGGCCGTGGCCCTGCTGGGTACGCCGGACCTGCTGGTGCTCGACGAGCCCACGGTCGGCCTCGACCCGGTGCTGCGCCGCGACCTGTGGGACCTGTTCCACCGGATCGCGGACCGCGGGGCCGCCGTGCTGGTCTCGAGCCACGTCATGGACGAGGCCGAGCGCTGCCACCGGCTCCTGCTGATGCGCGAGGGCCGGATCATCGCCGACGGCTCGCCAGACGAGATCCGCCGCAGCACCGGGGCCCCCGACATCGAGCAGGCGTTCCTCCACCTCGTCGAGGGGCCGGGTGGTGCGAGATGAACGCGCGCGTCACCCTCGCCGTCGCCGGCCGCGTCCTCACGCAGGTCCGTCGCGACCACCGCACGCTGGCCATGCTGCTGGTGGTCCCGTGCGTGCTGATCACCCTGCTGTGGTGGATGTTCGCGGACCTGCCCGGCGACCTCTTCGACCGCTTCGGGCCGGGCCTGCTGGCGATGTTCCCCTTCATCGTGATGTTCCTGGTGACGAGCGTGACGACGCTGCGCGAGCGGTCGTCCGGCACCCTCGAGCGGCTGCTCACGATGCCCCTCGGCAAGCTCGACTTCCTGCTGGGCTACGCGATCGCCTTCGGCCTGCTGGCGGCGGTGCAGTCGACGCTCGCGGTCGCCGTCAGCGTCGGCCTGCTGGGCCTCGACGTCTCCGGCCCGGTCTGGCTCCTCGGTGTCGTGGCCGTCGCCGACGCCGTCCTCGGCACGGCCCTCGGGCTGCTGGTGAGCGCCTTCGCGACCACCGAGTTCCAGGCGGTGCAGTTCATGCCGGCCTTCGTGCTGCCCCAGATCCTGCTCTGCGGGCTCTTCGTGCCCCGCGAGGCGATGCCCACCGTGCTCGAGGCGATCAGCAACGTGCTGCCGTTGTCGTACGCCGTCGATGCCATGCAGGAGCTCGTCGGAGCGGCCGACACGAGAGCGGTGTGGCGCGACGTGGCGGTCGTGTCCGGCTTCGCGCTGGGTGCGCTCGCGCTGGGCGCCGGGACCCTCAGGCGCCGGACGCCCTGACCCGGATCCGCCGGTCTCTCACCTGCTGCGCGTCACCATGCGGGCGCGCTGGCTGCGTTGTCGGGCGCTCGACGGGCCTAGCGGCCCGCCTTCGGCCCTCCGCCTTGCCATCACGCCCGCCTGATGTCGCTCGCGACGGCGTCGACCGGCGGCTCCGGGACCCGGCTGAACAGCCACGCCCCCGCCGCGAACAGGCCGGCGTACATCACGGTCAGCATGATGACGTCGGCGATCGACGCGGCCGCGTCGTCGGCGGCGACCAGGACGACGGCGACGACACCTGCGACGACCGTGGTCGCGGCAGCGGCACCGAGGGCCAGCACCATGCCGCCCGGCCGGAACCGGGTCGCCACCGCGACGACCAGCAGGACCGCCGGGGCCGCCAGGTAGAGCCAGTCGCGGTCGCCGTCGCCCACGATGCCGAGGGCCCCGATGCCCAGCAGGAGGAACAGGACGGTGCCGACCGCCACGGCCAGCGCGAGGGCGTACCGGCTGGTGGGGGAAGCGAGGGTGGAAGTCATGCCGACGACGCTAGGAGAACACCGACCCCGAAGGGGTGGAGGAGCTGTGAAGGTTCGGTGGAGGTCGGCGTAGCCTTGCCGCCATGTCGTTGCTCCGCCAGCCGATCCTGCTCCTCGCCCGCAGCCAGGGGGTCAAGAAGCTCGTCTCGACGATGCCGGTCTCGAGCTCCATCGTGACCAGCTACGTGCCGGGCGAGACGACCGGCCACGCGGTGGCGGCGACGTCGGGCCTGGTCGACGATGGCCTGCGGGTGACGCTCGACTACCTCGGCGAGGACACCACCGACGCCGCCCAGGCCGACGCCACGGTCGCGGCCTACAAGGAGCTCCTCGCCGACCTCGCGGCCAAGGGCCTCGCGCCGCACGCGGAGGTCTCGGTCAAGCTCAGCGCGATCGGCCAGTTCCTCCCCGACAGCGGCCACAAGGTCGCCCTGGAGAACGCCCGCGACATCTGCCGCGCCGCCCGCAACGCCGGCACCACGGTGACCCTCGACATGGAGGACCACACCACCACCGACTCGACGCTCTCGATCCTGCGCGAGCTCCGCAAGGACTTCCCCGAGACCGGCGCCGTGCTGCAGGCGATGCTGCGCCGCACGGAGGCCGACTGCCGCGCCCTGGCCTACGAGGGCTCCCGGGTGCGGCTGTGCAAGGGCGCCTACATGGAGCCCGAGAAGGTCGCCTTCCAGGACCGCATCGACGTCGACAAGTCCTACGTCCGCTGCCTCAAGGTGCTGCTGAGCGGCCAGGGCTACCCGATGATCGCCACCCACGACCCGCGCATGGTGCAGATCGCCTCGTCGCTCGCCAGTCGCTTCGGCCGGCGGCCCGGCACCTACGAGTTCCAGATGCTCTACGGCATCCGCCCCGAGGAGCAGAAGCGCCTCGCGGCCGCCGGCGAGACCGTGCGCGTCTACATCCCCTACGGCACCGAGTGGTACGGCTACCTCATGCGCCGGCTGGCCGAGAAGCCGCAGAACCTCGGGTTCTTCGTCCGCTCCCTGGTCTCCAAGAAGTGAGACCACCGCGTCCGCGACGTAGGAGCGGGCGCGTCGTGGTCCAGATTGACCAAGCACCGCGGTCGAGGGACGAGACCGCGACGTGCACGTCGAAATCGATCGACAGCCCGCAGTAGATTGGCGCCATGAGCACTGCGATCATCGGCGCCGGCGTCATGGGCGAGACCCTGCTGTCCGGACTGGTGCGCGCCGGGCGCCGCGTCGACCAGCTGATGGTCGGTGAGAAGCGCGCCGAGCGGGCGCGTGAGCTCGAGGAGCGCTACGGCGTGGCCGTCGTCTCCAACCGCCAGGCCGCTGCCAAGGCCGACACCGTCGCGCTGGTCGTCAAGCCTCAGGACATGGGCGACGTGCTCGACGAGATCGCCCCCGACCTGCGTGCCGGCCAGCTGCTCGTGTCGCTCGCCGCCGGCATCACGACGTCGTTCATCGAGTCGCGCGTGCCCGACGGCGTCGCGGTCGTCCGGGTCATGCCCAACACCCCGGCGCTCGTCGACGAGGGGATGGCCGCCATCGCGCCCGGCTCGCACTGCGACGAGTCGCACCTGACGGAGGCCGAGTCGCTGATGGCCTCCACGGGCAAGGTGCTGCGCATCCCGGAGAAGCAGATGGACGCCGTCACCGCGATCTCCGGGTCCGGGCCTGCCTACATCTTCTTCGTCGTGGAGTCGATGATCGAGGCGGGCGTGCACCTCGGCCTGCCGCGTGCCACGGCCACCGACCTGGTGGTGCAGACGCTCGTCGGGTCGGCCGCGATGCTCCGCGAGACCGGCACCCACCCCGTCGTGCTGCGCGAGCAGGTCACCTCGCCGGGCGGAACGACCGCCTCGGCATTGCGCGAGCTGGAGGTGCACCGCGTGCGTGCGGCCTTCCTCGCCGCGATGGAGGCCGCCCGCAACCGTTCTCGCGAGCTGGCCGAGGGCAGCTGACCGCTCGGGGTGGGAGTAACGTCCGCCACATGGAGTGTGCTGGGCCAGCGTCCGTCGTCTTCGACCAGACTCTCTGTGAGTACAACTTCGGGCCCACCCACCCGATGTCGCCGGTGCGCGTCGACCTGACGATGCGCCTGGCCGACGAGCTCGGGGTGCTCGAGGGGATCAAGCGCGTCGACGCCCCGGTGGCCACCGACGAGCAGATCGCGACCGTGCACGACCAGGGCCTCATCGACGCGGTCACCCGGGCCGGCGCGACGCCCGGCTTCGAGGACGCCGCCCGCGGCCTCGGCACGGAGGACGACCCGGTCTTCGCCGACATGCACGTCGCCAGCGCCCACGTCGTCGGTGCCACGTTGGAGGCGTTCCGCCAGGTCTGGAGCGGGGAGTCGCTCCATTCGGTCAACATCGCCGGCGGCCTGCACCACGCGATGCCCGACAAGGCCAGCGGCTTCTGCATCTACAACGACGTCGCGGTGGGCATCACGCAGCTGCTCGCCGACGGTGCCGAGCGGGTCGCCTACGTCGACATCGACGTCCACCACGGCGACGGCGTCGAGAAGGTCTTCTGGGACGACCCGCGGGTCCTCACCATCTCCCTGCACGAGACCGGGCAGATGCTCTTCCCCGGCACCGGCTTCCCGAGCGACACCGGCGGCCCCGGCGCAGAGGGCACGGCGGTCAACGTCGCGCTCCCGCCCGGCACCGCCGACGCGGGGTGGCTGCGCGCGTTCCACGCCGTCGTGCCCCCGATCCTGCGTGAGTTCTCCCCGCAGGTGCTGGTCACCCAGCACGGCTGCGACTCCCACATGAACGACCCCCTCGCCCACATGATGCTCAGCGTCGACGGCCAGCGGGCGGCCTACCTCGCCCTCCACGAGCTCGCCCACGAGGTCGCCGACGGGCGGTGGGTCGTCACCGGCGGCGGCGGCTACTCCGTCGTCGACGTCGTGCCGCGCGCCTGGACGCACCTGCTGGCCATCGTGGCGGGCACCCCGATCGATCCCGAGCAGGCGACGCCTCCGGCGTGGCGGGCGTACGTCGAGGAGGTGCTCGGTGCCACCGCACCGCACCGGATGACCGACGGACGCACGCCGGCCTACCGCGACTGGTCGGGCGGCTACGACCCGGAGACCTGGCTGGACCGCGCCATCAACGCCACGCGCACAGAGGTCTTTCCCCTCCACGGGCTGGACCCGTTGCCCTGAGGCAAGCCGACACGCCGCAGTCCCACAAGTTTCTCTGGCATTACTCTTCCCCACGCGTCACGCGAGCCCTATTGTCAGCGAGAGCGGCACGCCTGTGACGCCGGTTCGGAAGCCGGCGCCGTCGCCGCGCAGAAGGATCGGTGCACACCCATGGCTGAGAACACCCCGAGCGACATGTCCGAGGCGCAGTTCCTGACCATCGCCGAGGTCGCGGCCAGGATGCGCGTCTCGAAGATGACCGTCTACCGGCTCGTGCACGGCGGTGAGCTGCCTGCCGTCCGTGTCGGCCGCTCCTTCCGGGTCCGCGAGGACGACGTCAACGAGTACCTCCGCAAGAGCTTCTACAACGCCGGCTGACGGCGCTCGTCCCCGGCAGGGATCCACTGGTCCGACTCGATTCCGCGCTGCCCGCACCCGGCCAGTAGGGTGGTGCGGGTCCGACCGACGAACGTCGGTCGCAAGGAAAGGTCTGATTCGTGGGTTCTGTCATCAAGAAGCGGCGCAAGCGCATGGCCAAGAAGAAGCACCGCAAGCTGCTCAAGAAGACGCGCGTGCAGCGCCGCAAGCTCGGCAAGTAACACCCCTCGACCATGGGGCGGGTCGTGCTGGTCACCGGGATCTCCCGGGACATCGGACGACGATTCGCGCGCGCCGCGACCGGCGACCCGTCCATCGATCGAGTCATCGGCGTGGACGCGGTCCCGCCGCGCGGTGACATCGGCGACGTCTCCTTCGTCCGCGCCGACATCCGCAACCCGGTCATCGCGAAGGTCATCGCGAAGGAGGACGTCGACACCGTCGTCCACATGAGCGTGATCGCGACCCCCGGCTCCGCCGGTGGTCGCGGGACGATGAAGGAGCTCAACGTCATCGGCTCCATGCAGCTGCTCGCTGCGTGCCAGAAGTCGGCGACCGTCGAGCGTCTGGTCGTGAAGTCGACGACCACCGTCTACGGCTCCGGTCCTCGTGACCCCGCGATGTTCACCGAGGACATGGGCCCCAAGCGCCTGCCCTCCTCGGGCTACGCCAAGGACGTCTACGAGATCGAGGGCTACGTCCGCGGGTTCGCCCGCCGCCGCCCCGACGTCGACGTCACGATGATCCGGGCGGCCAACGTGGTCGGACCTCACGTCTCGAGCCCGCTGACCAACTACTTCCGGCTCCCGGTGATCCCCCGGGTGCTCGGCTTCGACCCGAGGCTCCAGCTCCTCCACGAGGACGACCTGATGCGGGTGCTGTGCCACGCCGCGACCACCGGGGTGCCCGGCACCTTCAACGTCGCCGGCGACGGGGTGATGACGCTGAGCCAGGCCGTACGACGCCTCGGCACGCCGTCGGTCTCCCTGCCTCGCTTCGCGGTCGGTCGGCTCGGCGCGACCATGCGCCAGGCCCGCGTCTCGGACTTCTCGCCCGAGCAGCTGGGGTTCCTGACCTACGGTCGAGGCGTGGACACCACCCGGATGCGCACCGTGCTCGGCTTCGAGCCGCAGTTCACCACGGCCGAGACGTTCGCCGACTTCTGCCAGTCCATCGCGCCCGCCGTTAGGGAGGGGGCCGGCCGTGCCTGAGGAAGCCCGCCGTCGCGACGGCGACCACGCCGTCGTCATCCCGATCGGCACCGGCGGCCGACCGGGCCGCGGTTCCGGCAGCGCCCGACCGTCCTCGGCTGCGCGCAACCTGGCCCCGACGGCCCGCAAGGCCGCGTCCACCAAGCCATCCAGCAAGCCGACCGCCAAGCCGACCCCCAAGACGGCCACCGAGACGGCCACCAAGCCGGCCGCCAAGCCGGCTACTCCGGCCGCGGAGAAGGAGACGGGGAAGAAGAAGGCCCGCGCCGGTTCGTCCGAGGAGAAGGTCGTGCCGCCGCCGGCCGACGCTGAACCGACCACCGCCGACGACCCGGAGCAGCCGTCGCCCAGCACCGGCATCCCGGTCGGGGAGTGGCTGGCGGCCGCCCAGGACGCGGCGCAGGAGATCTTCGGCGCCGACTGGGAGCGCCGCCTCGCCGAGCTGATGGCGTTCGTCCGCCGACGCCTCGAGGGCGACTACGACGTCGACGACTACGGCTTCGACCGCGAGCTGACCGAGCGGTTCTTCATGGCCGCGCTGCGACCGATCGCGGAGAAGTGGTTCCGTCTCGAGGTCCGCGGGCTGGAGAACATCCCCGCCGAGGGCGGCGCCCTCGTGGTCTCCAACCACTCCGGCACCGTGCCGCTCGACGGCCTGATGACGATGCTGACGGTGCACGACCACGCCGGCCGCTTCCTGCGCCCGCTCGGCGCCGACCTGGTCTTCAAGCTGCCCTTGATCAGCTCGCTCGCGCGCAAGGGCGGCGCCACCCTGGCCTGCACCGAGGACGCCGAGCGGATGCTGTCGGGCGGCGAGCTCGTCGGTGTCTGGCCGGAGGGGTTCAAGGGCATCGGCAAGCCGTTCAGCGAGCGCTACAAGCTGCAGCGCTTCGGGCGCGGCGGGTTCGTCTCGGCCGCCCTGCGCACCGGCGTACCCATCATCCCGCTCTCCCTGGTGGGCGCCGAGGAGATCTACCCGCTCGTCGGCAACGTCCCGTCGCTGGCGCGGCTGCTCGGGGTGCCCTACATCCCGATCACGCCGTTCTTCCCGTGGCTCGGTCCGCTCGGCATGGTGCCGCTGCCCTCGAAGTGGATCCTCGAGTTCGGCGAGCCGATCCGCACCGATGCCTACGAGCCCGGCGAGGCCGAGGACCCGATGCTGGTCTTCAACGTCACCGACCAGGTGCGCGAGACCATCCAGCACACGCTGTTCGACCTGCTGCGCGAGCGCGGCAACGCCTTCGGCTGACTGCCGACGTCATCGGGCGCAGTGGCTAGGGCAGGAGCCCGCCGGTCGCGTTGCCGAGCGAGCCGCCGGTGATGCCGTCGAGCGTGCCGGTCACCTCGCCGATGAGACCGCCGGTCGCGTCGTCGGCGCCCGACGTGAGGCCGCCGAGCGCACCGCCGGTGACGTCGTCGAGCTGGCTGGTCAGGCTGCCGGTGGTGTCGGTGAGGCCGTCGGTGACGGTGTCGGTCGTGTTGGTCACCGTGTCGGTGAGGTTCTTGGTGATGTCCTTGACCGGCTTGGTCGGGTCGGGCTTGGTCGGGTCGGGCTTGGTCGGGTCGGGCACCACGGAGCCCGGTCCGGGACCGGGGGTGGTGGACGGCTGCGCGGTCGGCACGACCTGTTGCGGGTCGAGGGCCTCGGGAACCTGGATGCCGGTCAGGTCCTGCCCTGAGATCGGCGCCCCCTCCAGCGTCAGCTGGTCGGTGTCGAGCCCGCTGAGCAGGCCGACCTGCGGGGCGCTGGTCAGCAGGAACTCGGGCGTCGTGGTGATGCCGCCGGTGCAGGTCAGGCAGACGTTGCTCACCTCGAGATCGAGGTCGGCGAGCGTCCTTCCGGCGGCCAGCAGGTCGTCGCGGGCGCTCTCCGGCAGCTCGCCCTGGAGCCGCTCGAGGCGGTCCATGCTGGTGGCGGTGAAGTCGCGCGCGACCTGGGCGTCGCCCTCGCTGCCCGTGGCCTCGTACGACGCGAGCAGGCTGCCCACGCCGTCGCTCGACTGACGGGTGAAGGTGTCGAGGGTCTCGGGCACGAGCTCGTCGCGACCTGCGTCGCCGGCGGCCAGCTCCTCGAGCTCGGTGAGCCGGGTGCCGGCCTGGGCCAGCAAGGTGCGGCCGCGGTCGGCGTCGTCGGGGGCGAGGCGTACCTGAGCGGACTCGATCCCGCGCTTCACGCCGTAGAGGGACTCGCCGGGCAGCGCGGTCTGCGCCGCGACGGCCATGGTGGCCGCCGAGCCCACGAGGGCGACACCGCCGAGGAGGGCGCCGATGCGGCGCTGGCGGGTGCGGGACGAGGCGGGCATCGCCAGTCGTGACGGGGCGGGCGGCTGCCGCACGAGGGCGGTGTCGGCCTCGGTCATCAGGCGCTCGCGCAACGACGCCACGAACTCGGGCCGTGCGGTCGCGGGCGGCACCGCCCGCAGGTCGGCGACGACCTCGAGCAGGTCGGCGTAGCGCTGGGTGTCAGTCCCGGAGGACGCGGTCGTGGGGTCGCGGGATAGGACTGCCTCGAACTCGTCGGCACGTCGTCGTGCCGAGAAGGGCGCTGTCATCGCGGTCGTCCTGTCTCACAGCTGGCGGGTCCTCCCACTGGGGCGAACGAGCCAGACCGGGCAGGGGTTACGGGCTGTGTCACGCGTCTCTCAACCCCTCCGGCAGCAGCTTGGCGAGATTGCGCACGCCGCGGAGCTGGAGCTGCTTCACCGCGCCGTCGGAGCGGTCGAGGGCACGAGCCGTCTCCGCGATCGAGAGGCCCTGCAGGAACCGCATGATGAGGCACTCGCGCTGCTCGACCGGCAGCTCGGTGAGCGCCTGGAGCAGGACCTCGTTGGTGAGGCCGGCGATGACCGTGTCCTCGGGCCCCTCGGTGGTGTCGTCGTGCGGGGTCATGTCCTCGGTGGTCATCTCGAGGCGGGTGCGGCCGGCCTTGAAGTGGTCCATCGTGAGGTTGCGCGCGATCGTCATCAGCCAGGCGCCGAAGTCCTTGCCCTGCCACCGGAAGCTGTTCATGCTGCGCAGCGCCCGGAAGAACGTCTCCGAGGTGAGGTCCTCGGCGAGCGTCTGCGAGCGCGTCCGGTAGTAGAGGAAGCGGTAGACCGAGGCCTGGTAGTGGTCGTAGAGGAGGCCGAACGCCTCCTTGTCGCCGGCGCGGGCGAGCTCCACGAGCGCGATCAGCCGCTCGCGCTCGGCCCCGTCGACCTCGGACGACGTCGCGCGGTCCTCGTCGCCGACGGGACCGGAGCCGGAGTGTCCGTCGGGGCCGCCGACGGACGCGCCGGGCGTGGCCGTCTCGGAGAGCAGCACGTGACCCGCGGGCTGGAGGGCGGGGGACAGCTGGGGGGACAGGGCAGCGAGGACGGCGCGCCGGAGCGCGTCCATGCCGTGCTCGAAGGCACGATCGAGGTCGTTCGTCGACCGCATGCGGTGTCCCCTCCCGGTTGCAGCATCATCCACGATAGGGGCCGGTCCCGGTCTTGTGAACCCGTGAGTAACTTTCAGTTACAGGTCAGGCGGAGCGGTCTCGCCCGCGCAGGCTCACGCCGGCGGCGACGGCGCCCGTCACCGCGCCGGCGACCGCGGCGCCGAGGAAGCCGACCCGTGCCGCCTTGCGGCCGGTGCGGTAGTCGTGGATGCGCCAGCCGTGGGCGCGGGCGTGCGCCCGCAGCCGGGCGTCGGGGTTGATGGCGCACGGGTCGCCGACGAGGGAGAGCATCGGCAGGTCGTTGCTGGAGTCGGAGTACGCCGAGCAGCGGGCGAGGTCGAGTCCCTCGCGGGCCGCGAGCGCCTTGATCGCCTCCGCCTTGGCGGGCCCGTGGAGCAGGTCGCCCACGAGCTGGCCGGTGTAGACGCCGTCGACGTGCTCGGCCACCGTGCCCATGGCGCCGGTGAGGCCGAGCCGGCGGGCGATGATCGTCGCGATCTCGATCGGCGCCGCCGTCACCAGCCACACCCGCTGACCCTCGTCGAGGTGGATCTGGGCCAGGGCGCGGGTGCCGGGCCACACACGGTGGGCCATCGCCTCGTCGAAGATCTCCTCGCCGAGCTCCTCGAGCTCGGTGGTGGTGTGCCCGGCGATGAACGCCAGCGCGGAGTTGCGCGCGTCGGTCACGTGCTCGGGGTCCTCGACGCCGGCGATCCGGAAGTAGGCCTGCTTCCACGCGGCGGAGGCGATCTCCTTCGTGGTGAAGAACTTGCGGCGGTACAGGCCTCGCGCGAAGTGGAAGATGCTGGCGCCCTGCATGACGGTGTTGTCGACGTCGAAGAAGGCGGCCGCGGTCGGGTCGCTGGGCCAGACGAGCGCGTTCTCGACCTCCGCCGACGCCGCCGCGGCCTCGCCCGCGAGGGCCGAGCGCTGCTGCAGGTTGAGGCGCCGGGGCCGCTCGGACGGGGTCACCCGGCCAGCGTAGCGGCGGGCGCCGCCGGCGCCGGGCTGTGGAAGGATCCCCGCATGCCGCGCCACGACATCTCCGAGCTGGTGGCCGAGGCTGCCGACGACGCGCCGGACCGGCAGGCCCTCGTCGAGAGCGGCGGGCGCACGCTCACCTGGGCCGGCCTCGAGGACGAGGTCGCCCGCCTCGCGACCGGTCTCGGGGYCCACGGCATCCGCGCCGGCCAGCGCGTGATGATCGCCGTCGGCAACCGCATCGAGTTCGTCACCTCCTACCTCGGCGTCCTCCGGGCCCAGGTCGTCGCCGTGCCGGTCAACCCCCGGTCGACACCCGGCGAGCTCGCCCGGATGATCGCCGACTCCGGCAGCCGGATGGTGGTCGCGGACGAGACCGCTCTCGACGCCGTACGCGCTGCGCTGGCCGAGCTCGACGCCGACGTCGCCCGCCCGGCCGTCGTCGTCACCGGCACCCCGCCGGGCGAGGGGGAGATCGCCCTCGACGACCTCCGCGCGGACGTCGTACGCCCGGTCCCGCCGCTGCCCGACCCCGAGAAGCTCGCCGCGCTCCTCTACACCAGCGGCACCTCGGGTCTGCCCCGTGCGGCGATGCTCAGCCACCGGGCGCTGCTCGCCAACATCGAGCAGGTGGCGGCCGTCGAGCCGCCGATGATGCACGGCGACGACGTGGTGCTCGGGGTGCTGCCGCTCTTCCACGTCTACGGCCTCAACGCCGTGCTCGGCGGGGTGCTGCGCCACCGGGCGCGGCTGCTGCTCGTGGAGCGCTTCGAGCCCCAGGCGGTGCTCGACCTCATCGACGACGAGGCCTGCAGCGTCGTGCCGATCGCGCCGCCCGTCTTCGCCCACTGGCTGCCCGACGAGCACCTGCGCGAGCGGCTCGGGCCGGTCCGGCTCGTGCTGTCCGGGTCGGCGCCGCTGGAGGGCTCGGTGATCGAGGAGTTCACCTCGATCACCGGCATCCCCGTGCACCAGGGCTACGGGCTCACCGAGGCGTCGCCGGTGGTGACGAGCACGCTGTGCAGCCGCGAGCCCCGGGCGGGCTCGGTCGGCGCGGCGCTGCCCGGCATCGAGCTGCGGCTGGTCGACGAGACCTGGGGCCAGGTCGAGGGGGAGGACCCCGGCGAGATCCAGGTGCGCGGCGACAACCTCTTCAGCGGCTACTGGCCCGACGGGTCCGACGGCCCCGACGACGAGGGCTGGTACGGCACCGGCGACGTCGGCTTCCTCGACGCGAGCGGTGACCTCTTCCTCGTCGACCGGATCAAGGAGCTCGTCATCGTCAGCGGCTTCAACGTCTACCCGACCGAGGTCGAGGACGTGATCCGCGAGGTCGACGGGGTTGCTGATGCCGCCGTCGTGGGGGCACCCGACGAGGTGACCGGCGAGGCCGTGGTGGCGTACGTCGTCCCGGTCGGCGGCGTCGACAAGGCCCGCACCCACCTCGAGGAGGCGGTCCGTGCGCACGCGGTCGTCCGGCTCGCGCGCTTCAAGCAGCCGACCCGCATCGAGGTCGTCGACGAGCTCCCGGTCACCGCGACCGGAAAGGTGCAGAAGGGCCGGTTGCGCGGCCTCGAGCGCCGCCGGGTCCAAGGACTCCTCGAATGAGCACCTCGCGGATCACGTTCTACAGCCGCCCGGGCTGCCACCTGTGCGACGACGCGCGCGTGGTCGTCGAGCGCGTCTGCGCCGACCTGGGGGAGTCCTTCGAGGAGGTCGACATCACCACCGACGACGACCTGGCGGACCGCTTCGGCGAGGACGTCCCAGTGACCTTCGTCGACGGCAAGCAGCACGACTTCTGGCGCGTCGACGAGAACCGGCTGCGCGCGGCCCTGGGCTGAGTCGGCGTCCGGGGCCGGGAAGACGGCCGGTCCGTGCGGCGTTGGGGGACAGGTGAAGGCATCCCTGCTCGACCGCTCCCGCACCCGCGTCGGCATGCCCGACGCCGAGGCCCTCGAGGCGACGGTCGCCCGGGCGGTGCACGCCGAGCAGGTCGGCTACGACCGCTTCTGGGTCGCCGAGCACCACGCCGTACCGGGCATCGCGTCCGGGACACCGGCGGTGCTCCTCGCCGCGATCGGCGCACGTACGCACCACATCCGGATCGGGTCGGGTGGGGTGATGCTGCCGCTGCACCAGCCGCTGGTGGTCGCCGAGCAGTTCCTCGTCCTCGACGCCCTCCACCCCGGTCGTGTCGACCTCGGCCTCGGCCGGTCCCTCGGCTTCACGGCGCCGGTGCGCCGCGCCCTCCGGCGCGACCACGAGGACGGCGACACGTTCGAGGACGACCTCCAGGAGCTGCGCGGCTACCTCGAGGGCACCGCCGAGGTCACGGCTCGTCCCTCCACCGGCACGCCGGTGCCGATGCACCTGCTCGCCACCGGGCGCGGGCTGGACCTCGCCGCCCGGCTGGGCCTGCCCGTGGTCGTGGGTGGCCCCGTCCTCGAGTCCCCCGAGCTGGCCGACGCGTTGTCGCGCTACCGGCACGGGTTCCGACCGCACCGCGGCAGCGAGCCGCGGGTGACGGTCTCCCTGGACGTGCTCGTCGCCGACGACGACGCGACCGGCCGCGAGCTCGCCCTGCCGGAGGCGTGGGCGATGGCACGCTCACGTCAGACCGGCGAGTTCCCGCCGCTCGAGGGCATCGAGGCGATCCGGGAGGAGTCCTGGCCCAGCCAGGTACGCCGGCGGGTGGAGGCCTCGCTCGACCGGGCCGTGGCCGGCAGCCCCGTGACCGTACGGCGCCGCCTCGACGCGCTGGTGGAGGCCACGGGCGCCGACGAGCTGCTGGCGAGCAGCTCCACCCCCGACCGCGACGCGCTGCACGCCTCGGACCGGATGCTGGCCGAGCTGCTGCGCTGAGCCGCAGGAGCGGGTGCGGCACGTCGCCATCGGCGACGGAGCGGTTCCGGTGCAGACGACCCTCGACGACGGCGACATCCTCGTGACCTTCCACTGGCCGGGCGAGCCGGATCGCCTCGGCATGCGGTTCCGTCCCTCGCAGGCACCCCTCGGGCCGTCCACGGGCGAGGTGTGCGACTCACCGACCCAGTGGGCGACCGAGGTCGGCTGGGTCCTCGTGGAGGAGCTGGAGACGGGACTCACGCGCCGGGCTCCGCGAACCGTCACCGCACGAGGTGTCGTCGAGCTCCAGCACCGCCCCGGTTCCTGAGCACGCGCCCATCGGGACGGGCCCTCCGTTAGGCCCTCCGGCACCCTTCACGCAAGTCGAGAGACCCCCGCTTCGGGTGGGTCTTCTCACATGTGCTAGCCGCCCATTCCGTCGTTTTGTTCTCCCGTTCACAAACTCCTACAGTGGCCGGGTCAGGCGAGGTTCGCCGGACTGGAAAGAAGCAGCTGTGACCGCACGGACCCCCGACTCTGCCCGGGACATTCCCGAGGCGACTGTCGCCAGGCTTCCCGTGTACCTCCGTGCCCTGACCGGCCTGGCGGACGACGGCACCACGACGTGCTCCAGCGAGGAGCTCGCCGCGTCGGCGGGCGTCAACAGCGCCAAGCTCCGCAAGGACCTGTCCTACCTCGGCAGCTACGGCACCCGCGGCGTGGGCTACGACGTGGAGTACCTCCGCTACCAGATCGCCCGCGAGATCGGCGTGACGCAGGACTGGCCGGTCGTCATCGTCGGCATCGGAAACCTCGGTCACGCGCTCGCCAACTACTCCGGCTTCCGCAGCCGCGGGTTCCGCGTCGTCGCGCTCCTCGACGCCGACCCCGACCGCCACGACGAGGTGGTCGCCGGGCTCGACGTCCGCTCCTTCGAGGACCTCGAGTCGATCGTCTCCGAGGACGCCGTGTCCATCGGCGTGATCGCGACGCCGGCCGTGGCCGCCCAGTCCGTCGCCGACCGCATGGTCGCCGCCGGCATCACCAGCATTCTCAACTTCGCCCCGACCGTCCTGACGGTGCCGGCGGGCGTCGACGTACGGAAGGTGGACCTCTCCATCGAGCTGCAGATCCTCGCCTACCACGAGCAGCGCAAGTCGATCGCTCCCGGATCGGAGGTCGTGTCGTGAGCGTCCTGGTCGTCGGCATCTCCCACAAGTCCGCTCCCGTCGAGCTGCTCGAGAAGCTCGCGCTCGACGGGGAGAGCGCCACCAAGCTCATCCAGGACGTGATGGGTGGTGAGCACGTCTCCGAGGCGACGGCGATCGTGACCTGCAACCGCCTCGAGGTCTACGCCGAGGTCGACCGCTTCCACGGCAGCGTGGAGGACCTGTCCGGCCTCCTCGTCGCGCGCGCCGAGCAGTCCACCGAGGCCCTGCTGCCGCACCTCTACGTCCACTACGACGAGGGCGCCGTCTCGCACCTCTTCCAGGTGGCCGCCGGGCTCGACTCGATGGTGGTGGGCGAGGGCCAGATCCTCGGCCAGACGCGCGAGGCGCTGCGCGTCGGCCAGGAGCACGGCACCGTCGGCCCGGCGCTCAACACCCTCTTCCAGCAGGCGCTGCGCGTCGGCAAGCGGGCGCACGCCGAGACCGACATCGACCGCGCGGCCCCGTCGCTGGTCACCGCCGCCCTCGAGCGCAGCTCGGTGCCCGTCGCCGGCGCGACGGCGCTCGTGATCGGCGCCGGCGCGATGGCCTCCCTCGCGGTCGCCCACCTGTCGCGCAGCGGTGCCACCAGCATCTCGGTGCTCAACCGAACAGCCGCCCGCGCCGAGCGGCTCGCCGAGGAGTACGCCGCCGCCTCGTTGCCGCTGGAGTCCCTCACCGACGAGCTCGCCACGGCCGACATCGTCATCTCCTGCACCGGCGCCCCCGAGCCGCTGGTCCGCCTCGCCGACGTGGTCACCGCGCGCGGCAGCAGCGACCGGCCGCTCACCGTGATCGACCTCGCTCTGCCGCACGACGTCGACCCGTCGCTGGCCGACCTGCCGGGCGTCGAGCTGATCAACCTCGCCGGCCTCGCCGACGAGCTGCGCGGCCTCGAGGCCACCGCGGGCGTCGACGACGTTCGCACCATCGTCGGGCAGGAGATCAGCGCCTTCCTGGCCGTACGACGCCAGGCGAGCGTGACGCCGACCGTCGTCGCCCTGCGCTCGATGGCCACCTCGGTGGTCGACGCCGAGATGGAGCGGCTGTCCGCGCGCCTGCCGGGCCTCGACGACGCCACCCGTGCCGAGGTCCTCCACACCGTGCGCCGGGTCGCCGACAAGCTCCTCCACGAGCCGACCGTCCGGGTCAAGGAGCTGGCCGACGCCGAGCCCGCCGTCTCCTACACCGCCGCGCTGGCCGAGCTCTTCCGGCTCGACCCCGACGCGGTCGACGCCATCTCGCGAGCGGAGGGTCAGCCATGACCACCCCACGACCTTCTTCTCCTCCGCTGCGCTCCCCCGAACAACGCCGTGGTGACCCCGGAACGAGCACGGCCGGAAACCGTCCGCTCCGCCTCGGCACCCGCGCCTCCGCCCTGGCCACCACCCAGTCCGGGCTCGTGGCCGGGCTGGTCGAGGCGCACCTCGGCCGCGAGGTCGAGCTCGTCGAGGTCTCGACCGAGGGCGACCGCAGCGCCGCCCCGCTCGCCCAGATGGGCGGCACTGGGGTCTTCGTCAGCGCCCTGCGCGACGCGCTCCTCGACGGCCACGTCGACTTCGCCGTCCACTCGCTCAAGGACCTGCCGACCACGCCCGCCGACGGCATCGCGCTGGCCGCCGTGCCGCTGCGCGAGGACCCGCGCGACGTGATCGTTGCGCGCGACGGCCTCACGCTCGGCGAGCTGCCCGTGGGCAGTCGGCTCGGCACGGGCTCCCCGCGTCGGGTCAGCCAGCTCGCAGCCCTGGGCCTCGGCCTGGAGCTCCACGGCATCCGCGGCAACGTCGACACCCGCATCGGCAAGGTCCGCAGCGGCGAGGTCGACGCGATCGTCCTGGCCCGCGCCGGACTGGCCCGCCTCGGTCGCCTCGACGAGGTCACCGAGGTCCTCGACCCCCTCCAGATGCTGCCGGCGCCCGGCCAGGGTGCCCTCGCCATCGAGTGCCGCTCCGGCGACACCGAGCTGGTGGCGGCGCTGGCCCGGCTCGACGACCCCGCCACCCGCGCCGCGGTCACGGCCGAGCGCGCGGTCCTGTCCACCCTCGAGGCCGGCTGCTCGGCCCCGCTGGGTGCCCTGGCCGAGGTCGTCGAGGGGGAGGACGGCGAGGAGCTGTGGCTGCGCGCCGTGGTCCTCTCCGAGGACGGCGGCCTGTCGGTGCGGATGAGCACCACCGGCCCCGTCGCCGAGGCCGAACGGATCGGAACACGCCTCGCGAGCGACATGCTCGACGAGGGAGCAGCAGACCTGATGGAAGCACCACCAGTGAGGAATCAGCACGCATGACGCGAGTACAGACCCCGCAGGCCAGCACCGCGCCCACCACCCCCGCCCATGGCTGGGTGTCGTTCGTCGGCAGTGGACCCGGTGACCCGGGCCTGCTGACGGTGCGAGCCGTGGAGCTCCTCCAGGGTGCCGAGGTGATCGTGACCGAGGCGCCCGAGCACATCGAGCTGGTCCGCCAGGTCCTCGGCCTCGTCGAGGGCCCCGACGGCCTCGTGGGCGGCCCGGAGATCGTCGACGGCGGCTTCGGCGAGGACGGCCAGCCCCTGACCCACGCGGCCCGCGCCAAGGTCGTCGTGCGCCACGGCAAGAAGCAGCGCGTCGTCCGGCTGATGACCGGCGACCCGTTCCTCTACGCCTCCGGACCCGAGGAGGCGCAGGCCTGTGTCAAGGCCGGCGTCGGCTTCGACGTCGTCCCCGGTGTCTCCTCGGTCAGCGCGGTCCCGGCCTACGCTGGCATCCCGCTGACCACCAAGCGCCACAAGGAGATGGCCGTCGTCACCTGCGGCGACAAGGTCGACTGGAGCGTTTACGCCGACGACCGCACGCTGGTCCTGCTCTCCGGCGTCGGCAGCATCGGCGAGACCGCGGCCGCGCTGATCGAGGCCGGTCGCTCGCCCGAGACGCCGGTCGCGATGACCCGCGTCGGCACGACGACCGAGCAGCACACGCTCGTCTCCACGCTGTCCGACATCGCGGCCGACGCCCGCGCCGCGCGCATCGCGCCGCCGGCGATCACCGTCATCGGTGACGTCGTCGACCTGCGCCAGACGCTGTCGTGGTTCGAGACCAAGCCGCTGTTCGGCTGGCGTGCGCTGGTGCCCCGCACCAAGGAGCAGGCCGGCTCGCTGTCGCGTCGCCTGCGCGAGTACGGCGCCGTGCCCGAGGAGGTGCCGACCATCTCGGTCGAGCCGCCGCGCAACCCGCTCCAGATGGACAAGGCCGTCCGCGGCCTCGTCGAGGGCCGCTACGAGTGGATCGCCTTCACCTCGGTCAACGCGGTCAAGGCCGTGCGCGAGAAGTTCGAGGAGTACGGCCTCGACGCCCGCGCGTTCTCGGGCCTGAAGATCGCCGCGGTGGGCGACAAGACCGCCCAGGCGATCGCCGCCTGGGGCCTACGCGCCGACCTCGTCCCGTCCGGCGACCAGTCCGCCGCCGGCCTGCTCGAGGAGTGGCCGCCCTACGACGAGGTGCTCGACCCGATCAACCGGGTCTTCCTGCCCCGCGCCGACATCGCGACGGAGAACCTCGTCGCCGGCCTGGTCGACCTCGGCTGGGAGTGCGACGACGTCACCGCCTACCGCACGGTGCGGGCCACCCCGCCGCCGGCGCCGGTCCGCGACGCCATCAAGACCGGCAAGTTCGACGCGGTCGTCTTCACCTCGTCCTCGACGGTCCGCAACCTCGTCGGCATCGCCGGCAAGCCGCACCCGTCGACGATCATCGCGGTGATCGGCCCGCAGACGGCCAAGACCGCCGAGGAGCACGGTCTCCGGGTCGACGTGCTGGCCCCGACGCCCGACGTCGAGGTCCTCGTCGACGCCCTCGCGGACTTCGGCGCGGCACGACGCCTCTCGATGCTCGAGGCCGGCGAGCCGGTCACGCGCCCGAGCGAGCGCACCGCGTCGGGTCGCCGCAAGGCCCGCGCCAAGTAGCTCGCACCCGCCGCTGGGGAAGGATGGAGAAGTGACCGACGAGACGCACGTCCAGGGCCCGACCATCCGACCCCGGCGGCTGCGGCGCACCCCCGCGCTGCGCCGCATGGTCGCCGAGACCCACGTGGTGCCCAGCTCGCTGGTCCTGCCGGTCTTCATCCGCGAAGGTCTCTCGGACCCGCACCCGATCTCCTCGATGCCGGGTGTCGTCCAGCACTCCCGCGACTCGCTCAAGCGGGCGGTCGCCGAGGCGGCCGAGCTCGGCCTCGGCGGGGTGATGCTCTTCGGCATCCCCGAGCACAAGGACGCCACGGGCTCCGGCGCGCTCGACCCGGCCGGAGTGCTCAACCTCGCCATCACCGACGTCGTCGCCGAGGTGGGCGACCAGCTCACGGTGATGTCGGACCTGTGCCTCGACGAGTTCACCGACCACGGCCACTGCGGCCTGCTCACGCCCGACGGCGAGGTCGACAACGACCAGACCCTGGCGGCGTACGCCGAGATGGCCCTCGCGCAGGCGGCGGCCGGGGTCGACATGGTCGGCCCCAGCGGGATGATGGACGGCCAGGTCGCGGTCGTCCGCAAGGCGCTCGACGACGCCGGGCACAGCCACGTGTCCGTGCTGGCGTACTCCGCGAAGTACGCCTCCGCCTTCTTCGGCCCCTTCCGCGAGGCCGTCGACTCCTCGCTCGTCGGTGACCGCCGCACCTACCAGCAGGACCCCGCCAACGCCCTCGAGGGCGTCCGGGAGGTGCTCCTCGACGTCGCTGAGGGCGCCGACCTCGTGATGGTGAAGCCGGCCCTGCCCTACCTCGACGTCGTACGCCGCGTGCGCGACGCCGTCGACGTGCCGGTCGCCGCCTACAACGTCTCCGGCGAGTACGCCATGCTCGAGGCCGCCGCGGCCAACGGCTGGATCGACCGCGAGGCCGCCATCCTGGAGACCCTGACCTCGATCCGCCGGGCCGGGGCCGACGTCATCCTCACCTACTGGGCCTCCGAGGCCGCCCGCCTGCTGCGCGCCTGAGCCCCGTCAGGGGTTCATCAGGTTGGCGATGCAGGCGTTGAGCGCCGGCACGTCGAGCGCGGAGATCCCGCTGGCCAGGCACTGAGCCTGGGCCTCGGCCCAGGTCAGGGTGGCGGTGATGGTGTTGGTCGGCAGCGTCGGCGTGAGCGTCGGCAGCGGCGTCGTCGGGTCGACCGTGGGGACGACCGTCGGGTCCTTGGTCGGGCCCTTGGTGGGGTCCTGCGTCGGCGACTGCGTCGGATCCTGGGTGGGGGCGGGGCTCTGCGTCTGGGTCGGGCTCTGCGTCGGGGTCTGCGTGGGGGTCGGGTTCTTGGTGGGGGAGGACTGGTCGTCCTTCCCGCCGTTGCCGCCCTTCCCGCCGCCGTCGCCCCCCTTGCCGCCGTTGCCGCCGGTCGAGGAGGTGGGGTCGGGGGCGATCACGCCGGAGGTGAGCGTCGAGTTCGGCACGGCGCTGAAGTCGCCGTCCATGTAGGCCTGCATGATCTCCAGCACCAGGTCGACGTAGTCGTTGGAGTGGTTGTAGCGGTAGACCGAGGCCCGCTGGCCCTTCTCCGACGACAGGTCGTCGTCTCCGGAGCAGAGGTAGACGGCGGTCGCGAGGGCCGCGTCGTCGACGTCCTGCGGGTCGCGGGTGCCGTCGTTGTCGCCGTCGACCCCGACCACCGACCAGGTCGAGGGGATGAACTGCATCGGACCCACGGCCCGGTCGAAGCGGGTGTCGTCGTCGTACTGCCCGGCGTCGGTGTCGAGGATCCGCTGGGTGTCGTTCTTGCCGTCGAGCGCGATGCCGAAGATGCCGGGGCGGGCGACGCCGCGGTCGTCGAGGGAGTTGCCCCCGAAGCGGCCGTGGTCGGACTCGACCCGGCCGATCGCGGCGACGAGCTCCCACGGCAGGTTGCAGCCCTTGTCGGCCTCGTTGATCACGGCCTCGGCGCGCTGGTAGGCGGAGAGCGCGGCCTGCGGGATCTCGCTGGCGGAGCCGGGGGTGAGCGAGGCGGCGCGGCTCACCGCGTCGCCCACGCTGGCCGGCGCCTCGATCGCGGCGGTCGGCAGGACGGTGCCGTCGGGGAGGGTGTGCGTGCCGTCGGGGTCGGCGCTCGCCGGGTCGACGCCGACGCCTGCGAGGTTGGCGGTCCACGCTGCGGAGAGCACCGCCAGCGGGATGATGGCGATCGCTCGGTGCAGTCGGGTGGAACTCGACATGTCGTGCGCACTCCCCTTGGTCGTCGTGGAGTCCTCGTACCCCCTCCGGGCACGTCCACACCTCGTCAACGACGATTCGTCACACCAAGTTACGCGCGCGTCGGCTGTGCGCCAACCCACATCCGTGGGAAGCCCCCGCGCACCGAATGGGGATCCCTTGCGCACCTGCGTGACAATGACCCGGTGACCTCCGCGACCATCCCCTCGACGACCGCGGCCAGCGAAGCCTGGTTCGAGCGTGCCCGGGCCGTGACGCCCGGCGGCGTGAACTCGCCCGTGCGCGCGTTCACCGCGGTCGGCGGGACGCCGCGCTTCATCACCTCCGCCTCGGGAGCCTGGCTCACCGACGCCGACGGCAACGACTACGTCGACCTGATCTGCTCGTGGGGTCCGATGCTGCTCGGCCACGCGCACCCCGACGTCCAGGCGGCCGTGGCCGGTGCGGTGGCCCGCGGGACGTCGTACGGCACCCCGACGCAGCCCGAGGTCGAGCTGGCCGAGGAGATCGTGCGGCGTACGCCGGTCGAGCGGGTCCGCTTCGTCTCCTCCGGCACCGAGGCCACCATGTCGGCGATCCGGCTGGCGCGCGGCGCGACCGGTCGCGACCTCGTCGTGAAGTTCGCCGGCTGCTACCACGGCCACGTCGACCCGTTGCTGGCCGAGGCCGGCTCGGGCGTCGCGACGCTGGCGGTGCCCGGCACCAGCGGCGTGCCCGCGACGTCGGCCGCCGAGACGCTCGTCCTGCCCTACAACGACCGCGCCGCCGTGGCGGCCGCCTTCGAGGTCCACGGGTCGCGCATCGCGTGCCTGATCACCGAGGCCTCGCCGGGCAACATGGGCGTCGTGCCGCCGGCGCCGGGCTTCAACGCCTTCCTCGCCGAGACCTGCCGCGCCCACGGCGCCCTGTTCATCAGCGACGAGGTGATGACCGGCTTCCGCGCGACCGAGCAGGGCGGGTGGGGCCTCGACGGCGCCGTCGAGGGCTGGACGCCCGACCTGATGACCTTCGGCAAGGTGATGGGCGGCGGGTTCCCGGCAGCGGCCTTCGGCGGTCGCGCCGACCTGATGGCCCACCTCGCGCCCGAGGGCCCCGTCTACCAGGCCGGCACGCTCTCGGGGAACCCGGTCGCCACGACGGCCGGCCTCGCCACCCTGCGGCTCGCGACGCCCGACGTCTACGCGCAGCTCGACGCCACCGCGCAGACGATCCGCGCCGCCGCCGCCGAGCACCTCCGGGCGGCCGGCGTCCCGCACGTCGTCCAGACCGCCGGCACCATGTTCTCGGTGTTCTTCCGCGACGGCGCGGTCCGCGACTTCGCCGGGGCGAGCCAGCAGGACACCGGCGCCTACGCCGCGTTCTTCCACTCGATGCTCGACCAGGGCGTCTACCTGCCCCCGTCGGCGTACGAGGCGTGGTTCGTCTCCTCGGCGCACGACGACCGGGCCCTGTCCACCATCATCGATGCCCTGCCGGCCGCCGCCTCCGCGGCCGCTGCGGCGGGAGGTCACTGACATGGGAGTCCAGACCATCGTCCACCTGCTCCGGCACGGTGAGGTCCACAACCCCGGTGGCGTCCTCTACGGCCGGATGGACGGGTTCCACCTGTCCGACCTCGGCAACCAGATGGCGCAGCGGATCGCGGAGACGATCGGCGACCGCGACATCGTCCACCTCCGTACGTCGCCGCTCGAGCGGGCGCAGGAGACCCTCGCGCCGCTGGCGACGCGGCTCGCGATCACTCCGCAGCTCGACCCGCGGGTGATCGAGTCCGGCAACAAGTTCCAGGGCATCGACTTCGGCGACGGCGCGAAGACGTTCCTCAAGCGCCCCGGCCTGCTGCGCCACATGTACAACCCGTTCAAGCCGTCGTGGGGCGAGCCCTACGACGAGATCGCCGGCCGGATGATGGCGGCGGTCCACGACGCACGCGAGTCCGCGGCCGGCCACGAGGCCGTCGTGGTGTCCCACCAGCTGCCCATCTGGACGACGCGGCTGTTCCTGGAGAAGCGCAGCTACCTCCACCACCCCAAGACCCGCCAGTGCACGCTGTGCTCGCTGACGAGCGTCGTCTTCGACGACGACCGGGTGACGCAGGTCCGCTACTCCGAGCCCGCCGGTGACCTGATCCCGGTGGGCGACCGCTCCGCCCCGTTCTCGGCCGGTGGTGCACCACAGGAGGACCGGCCCTGAAGCTCGCCCGCCTGCTCCTCGGCCCGCTCCTCGGCCTCGCCTGCCTGCTCGCGCTCGCAGGTTGCTCCGGCCTGTCCGGGACCGGTGACAAGGGCTACATCTCCGGGACCGGCGTTCCGACGGAGGTGGCGCCGGCCGACCGCGGCGAGCCCGTCGACCTCACCGGCACTGACCTCGAGGGCGGCGACGTCGACCTCGCCGACCTGCGCGGCGGGCCGGTCGTCGTCAACGTCTGGGCGTCGTGGTGCCCGCCGTGCATCAAGGAGCAGCCCGACCTCAACGAAGCCGCGGCCGCGCTCGGCGACGACGTGCAGTTCATCGGTCTCAACATCCGTGACGCCTCGCAGGACGACGCAGCGGCCTACGTCCGTGACCTCGACGTGCCCTACTCCTCGATCTACTCCGCCGACGGCTCGGCCCTGCTGCCGTTCGCCGGCACCCTGACGCCGCGGTCCATCCCGAGCACGGTCGTCCTCGACGCCGAGGGTCGGGTCGCGGCGTCGGTCAACGGCCGGATCCCGACCACGCAGACGCTGGTCTCGCTGGTCGAGGCGGTCCGTGATGAGTGACTGGTTCCAGGAGACGGCGCTGTCCGGGTCGATGGTGCTGGCCCTCCCGGTCGCCCTGGCCGCCGGCCTGATCTCGTTCTTCAGCCCCTGCGTCATCCCGCTCCTGCCGGGCTACCTGTCCTACGCCACCGGGATCTCCGGGGGAGACCTCGACCAGGCGCGCCGCGGCCGGATGGTGCTCGGTGCGACGCTCTTCGTGCTCGGCTTCTCGGTCGTCTTCGTGCTGCTGGGCAGCCTCACCGGCGCGGCCGGGGCGTGGCTGTTCACCCACACGCGCCAGCTCAACGTCGTCCTCGGGGTCATCACGATCCTGCTCGGCGTCGCGTTCCTCGGCGCGTTCGGCTTCCTGCAGCGCGACTGGCGGATCCACAAGGTGCCCGCCGTCGGGCTGGCGGCGGCGCCGCTGCTCGGCTTCCTCTTCGGTGTCGGCTGGACGCCGTGCGTCGGCCCCACCCTGGCGGCGATCAACGTGCTGTCGGTCAACGAGGCGACCGCCGCTCGCGGTGCGCTGCTATCGGCGGTCTTCGCTCTCGGGCTCGGGCTGCCGTTCATCGCCGCGGCCTTCGCCTACCGGCGCATGCTGGGCGCGTTCGCGGTGATCCGCCGCCACCAGATGCTCGTCGTGCGCCTCGGCGGCGTGATGATGATCCTGGTCGGCATCCTGCTCGTGACCGGCTGGTGGGACCGCATCGTCCAGTGGCTCCAGCTGCAGGTGGTCCAGGGATTCACGGTGCCGGTGTGACCGACCTCCAGCCCGACCTCCGGCAGCGGCCCTCCGACGACCGTCAGGCGACCGCGCTCCCGAGCGACCTCACGACCCGCGAGCTTGCCCGGTGGTCGTGGCGGCAGCTCACCTCGATGCGCACCGCGCTGGTGCTGCTCCTGCTGCTGGCGCTCGCAGCGATCCCCGGCTCGGTGATCCCCCAGGAGAACATCGACTCCCTCGCGGTGTCGCAGTGGCGCGACGACCACCCGCGGCTCGCGCCGATCTGGGACCGCCTCGACCTGTTCTCGGTCTACGGCTCGGTGTGGTTCGCCGCGATCTACATCCTGCTGATGATCTCGCTGGTGGGCTGCATCATCCCGCGCCTGTTCGTCTACTACCGCGCGATGCGCGCCAAGCCCCCGAAGGCGCCGCGTCACCTCTCGCGCCTGCCGGAGAGCACGTCGTACACCACCGACGAGGACCCCGACGCCGTGCTGGCCCGTGCCGCGCGCGTGATGAAGGGGCGGCGCTTCCGCGTCCACTACGTCGAGGACGAGTCCGACGCGGTCGCCGCCGAGCGCGGCTACCTCCGCGAGGCCGGCAACCTGGTCTTCCACCTCGCCGTGATCGTCGTGCTCGTGGGTGTCGCTGCCGGCAGCCTGTTCGGCTACAAGGGCGGCGTCATCCTGCTCAACGGCACGGACTACGGCTTCTCCAACAACCTGACGCAGTACGACGACTTCGCCCCGGGCGCGCTCTTCGACCCCGACGTGATGGAGCCGTTCTCCTTCAGCATCACCGACTTCGACGTCGACTGGCTCACCGAGGGCAAGCGGGCCGGGATGGCGCGCGAGTTCGTCGCGAAGCTCGACTACACGACCGAGCCGGGCGGCGAGGACAAGACCTACGACCTCAAGGTCAACCACCCGCTGTCGATCGGCGGCACCGACGTCTTCCTCATCGGTCACGGCTACGCGCCGGTGATCACGATCCGCGACGGCGAGGGCGAGGTCACCAAGAGCGGCCCCGTGGTCTTCCTGCCGACCAACGCGCAGACGTTCGAGTCGTTCGGCGTCGTCAAGGCGCCGTTCGCCAAGCCCGGTCAGATCGGCCTCGAGGGCGCGTTCTACCCGACCTTCGCGATGGGCAGGGACGCCGACGGCAACCTCACGATGCCGGCGTCGGTCTTCGGCGAGGCGCTGGACCCGCTCATCTCGATGAGCCTGTGGACCGGCGACCTCGGCCTCCAGGACGGATCGGCCTCGTCGGTCTACGTGCTCGACAAGGCCGACGCCACCCAGGTGATGAAGCCCAACGGCCAGCCGTTCCGCATGGACCTGCGTCCCGGCGAGACCGCGACGCTGCCCGACGGCCTCGGTACGGTGACGTTCGACGGCCTGCAGCGGTGGAACAAGATCCAGGTCAGCCGCAGCCCGGGGTCGTTGGTCGCGCTCTCCGGGGTCGTCGTCGCGCTCCTCGGCCTGCTGGGCTCGCTCTTCGTGCGCCCGCGCCGCATGTGGGTGCGCGCGCGCCGGCAGGACGACGGCACCACGCTCGTCGAGGTCGCCCGCCTCGACCGGTCGTCCGGTGGGGACCCCGAGGACGGCGCCGCCGAGCTCGGGGAGGTCGTGGCAGCCTTGCACGAGGAGACCGGCGTGAAGACTGACAGCAACAGGAAGGACGAGTCGTGACCGACGCACAGTGGGAGGTGTTCAGCTACGAGGCCGTCATCGGCGCCGCGGTGCTCTACTTCCTCGCGATGCTGGCCTACTTCTTCGAGCTGGCGAGCCTGCGCACGGCGAGCAAGGAGGTCGAGACCGTGTCCGTCGGCGCGGACGGCGGCGGTGCGAGCCACGCCGTCGCGGTCGACCAGGAGCCCGACCCGAGCCGTCGCAGCGAGGTGGCCGGCCGCCTGGGTCTCGTCCTGACCGTCTTCGCCGTCGCCGTGCACTTCGTTGCCCTCGTCGCGCGTGGCCTCGCGGCCGACCCCAACCGGGTGCCGTGGGGCAACATGTACGAGTTCACGATCTCGGGCACCTTCGTGGTCGCGCTGATCTTCGTGCTGGCCACGCTGCGCATCGACATCGAGTGGCTCGGGCCGCTCGTCACGACCTTCGTGGTGGCCGCCCTGATGGCGGCGTTCCTCGGCCTCGACGACGCGGTGCTGCCGCTGCCCGACGCGCTCAACTCGCCCTGGCTGGTGATCCACGTGGTGTCGGCGGTGATCTCCACCGGCGCCTTCACCCTGGGTGCGCTGCTCTCGGGGCTCTACCTCGTCAAGTCGCGCTCGTCGGCGACCACCGGCTACCTCGCCCGCGTGCCCGAGCCCAAGGTCCTCGACCGGCTCTCCTACCGGATGCACGCCTTCGGCTTCCCGGTGTGGACCTTCGCGGTCCTCATCACCGGTCCGATCTGGGCGCACCAGGCATGGGGGGCCTACTGGAACTGGGACCCCAAGGAGGTGTGGGCCTTCATCACGTGGGTGGTCTACGCCGCCTACCTGCACGCCCGCGCGACCGCGGGCTGGCGCGGCCGCAACGCGGCGATCCTGGCGCTGGTCGGGGCCGCGACGCTGTGGTTCAACTTCATCGGCATCAACTTCTTCAGCTCCAGCAGCCAGCACTCCTACGCCGAGGGAGCCGCGCCGGAGATGTCAGTCGTCCTCCGGCTTGCGGGGCCGGTCGAGGTTGCGCAGGAAGTCGGGGTCGTCGTCGGGTCCGATCACCCGCGGGCGTGACGTCCCGCCTCCGTCGAGACGACGCAGCGTCAGCCTGACGAGGAACCACACGACGACCGCGATCAGGGCGACGACGAGCAGGACCTTCAGCATTCCTCCAATGTAGTCGCCACGACCTAGGCTGGGGGCGTGAAGGAGTTCGTTGTCTACACCGCCATGCGGGTCGTGCTGTTCCTGGCGTCGTTCGGTGTCGTCGTGGGCGTGATGGCCCTCTTGTTCGACGGTCGGTACAACCTCTTCTGGGCCGTGATCCTGGCCTTCCTGATCTCCGGCATCGCGTCCTACTTCATCCTCAACCGGCAGCGCGAGGCCTTCGCGCAGCGCGTCGAGACGCGCGCGTCCCGGGCGTCTGCGGCCTTCGAGGAGCGCAAGGCGCGCGAGGACCAGGACTGACGCGAGCCTGACGCGAGCCTGATCCGGTGCCCGGTCCGATGCCGCTGCGGGTGACGCGGGGCCAGGCGCTTGCCTGGCGGATGCGTCGTCAGCACCTGCTCTCGGGCGCCGCCGACCCGACCGAGGTCGTCCGGACGCTGGCGGCGGTGTCCGTCTTCGGCTCCGACCCCGACCTGTCCGTACGCCGTCGGCTCGCGTCGCCGGGCGAGCCGGGGGAGGTGCAGCGTGCCCTCACCGACGGCCGACTGGTGCGGACGTTCTCGTTCCGCGGGTCGGTGCAGGTGATGGCGCCCGAGACCGCCGGCACCTACCTCGCGCTCCGGTCGGCGGGACGGCAGTGGGCGCTCAAGAGCTGGGTCGAGCACTACCGGCTCGCTCCCGACGAGTGGCCCGACCTGCGGGCGGTCGTCCGCCAGGTCGTCGCGTCCGGTCCGGTGCGACCGCAGGCGGTCGCCGACGTGCTCGCCGGGCACCAGCGCTTCGCCCACCTGGCGCAGGAGTTCGCGGAGCCCAACCACACCTTCCTGAAGCCCTTCGCGTGGCAGGGCGACATCGTGCTCGGCCCCGACCTCTCCGGCCCGCTGGAGCTGCAGAGCCCCGCGCTGGCACCCGGGTGGGCCGGCGTGCCGGACCTCGAGGAGGCGGGACCGCGCGCCGTCCTGGAGTACGTCGACGCCTACGGCCCGACCACGCCGGGGCTCGTCGACCACTGGCTCGGCGGCGGGTTGAGTGCCGGCCGGAAGCGGCTGGAGCGGTGGTGGCGTGAGGTCGAGGGCGACCTCGTCGAGGTCGACGTCGAGGGCGAGGCGCGCTGGCACCTCGCGTCCCGGGTCGACGACCTCATGACCACGCGGCCCGAGCCGACGGTGGTGCTGCTGCCGGGCAAGGACGACTGGGTGATGGGTCCGGGCACCCAGGACCCTTGGGTCGTGCCCCCCGGGCACCGCACCGCCATGACCCGCGGGGCCAACCCCGTGCTGGCCGACGGCGTCGTGGCAGGCACGTGGCGGGCCCGGGCCGACGTGCTCGAGGTCGACGTCCCGGCGTCGGCCGGGCTGGCGGCCGAGGCGACCCGGCTGGGGTCGCTCCTCGGCGCCGACCTCGAGCTCAGAACCCCGTGAGGTTGTAGGCCGGCTCGCGGAGGTCTGCCATCGCGGCGAAACGTCGTACGTCGTCGTCCGTGCCCACGACCCGCCCCGCCCGGCGCAGCTGCGGCACCGGCACGTTGCCGAGGTAGAGCGCGCCGAGGGTCTCGGCCGTCACCCGCACCGTCGCCTCGTCGTCGGTGGGGGTGACCGTCGCGACGCCGTCCCTGGTGGTCACCGCGAAGCGACCGGCCGCGTGCCCCTGCGGGTCGTCGACCTCGAGCACGACCGTCCCGTCGGCCGTCCAGGGGCGGGCCTCCAGCGCCCGCGGGACGTCGAGGACGCGAAGCCAGAGGAACTCCTCGAGCTCGGTGGTCTTCACCCGGTTGAGGTCGGTGAGCGCCCACATCAGCGGGTCCTCGGGGTGGACGATGTTGAAGGTCACGGTCTTCACCCGGTCCAGCGACGCGAGGAACGACCACAGCCCGAGCTGCGCCTGCGGCGTGAGCGCGGCCATCTCGTCGACCTTCACGGTGTCCTTCTCGTCGTGCTTGAAGATCGCGAAGCCGTCGACGCGCCTGTCGTCGTCGAGGTGGACCGCGGTGCGGATCTTGCGGTGCGCGCCGCTGCCGTTGAAGTCGTAGGCCCCGGTGTGCATGTCCTCGTACTGCGCCGGCCACTCGACCGACCCTCGCTGCCGGGCGTGGAAGGTGTCGAAGACCGCCTTCACGTGCGGCCAGGCGTCTGCCGGCTCCAAGAGCTCGACGCGGCCCGGGTCGGTGAACGAGCGGAACGCGAAGCCGGTGGTCGTGTTGACGTCCACGCCCTGCCGGAACGTCGCCGGCCCGAAGCCCCACCGGCCATAGATCGTGGCCTCGGACGCGGTCAGTGCCGCGATCGGGACCCCCTTCGCCACCGCGTCGTCGAGGTCGTCCTCGATCATCCGGCGCAGCAGGCCGCGGCGCCGGTGTGCGGCGCTGGTGGTGACGTCGGTGATCATCCGCAGCGGCAGCAGCTCCCGGCCGGCGTTGAGCGTCTTGTCGAGGCTGGCGTACGTCGCGACCGGCATCGGCCCGGCGCCGAACTCTCCCTCGGGCAGCCACGCGCCGCGCACGATGACCTCGTCGGTGCGGTAGTGGCGGACCCACCGGTCGATGAGCTCGTCCTCGGGGCGGGGGTCACGGAAGCCGCGCAGGACGGCGCCGACCCAGCCCCGGCGCCGGGCGACCGCCTCGTCGGAGTCGTCGGAGAAGTCGAGGATCGCGAAGTCGTAGTCCACCCCGCCACGCTAGTGAGCGCACCGCATGTGGGCCACGCGTTTTCCGTGGTCGAGGAGCAGCGACGTGCCGCTACGACACCAGGAACAGCGGCACCGCGACGAGGACCGACCAGATCAGCTCAGCGGCCCCCGTGGCGGCCAGGACGGGGATGAGGGCCGGCCCCGTGGCGCCGCCCAGGACGGCACGGGTGGGCGGCAGCGCCCGGGCCAGGAAGCCGAGGCCGACGAGCGCCCACCAGGTCGTGGCGACCGCGACGGCGACCACGGCAGCAGCGGCGACGAGCACGAGGAAGGCGTAGACCGAGCGGGTGCGCTCGTCGCCGAGCCGCACCGCCAGCGTCCGCTTGCCGGAGACGGTGTCGGTGGGGATGTCGCGCAGGTTGTTGGCGACGAGGATGGCGCAGGCGAGCGCGCCGACGCCGACCCCGGCGTAGAGCGCGGGCCACTCCCACGTCTCGGTCTGGACATAGGTCGTGCCGATGACCGCGACCAGGCCGAAGAAGACGAAGACCATCACCTCGCCGAGGCCGAGGTAGCCGTAGGGCTTCTCGCCGCCGGTGTAGAACCAGGCGGCGACCACGCACACGAGGCCGACCGCGACGAGCCACCACGCGGTCGTGGCGGCGAGGACCAGGCCGGCCGCGGCCGCCACGCCGAAGGCGGCGAAGGCGGCGGTCTTCACGGCGCGCGGTGACGCCGCTCCCGAGCCGACGAGCCGCATCGGGCCGACGCGGTCGGCGTCGGTGCCACGGACGCCGTCGGAGTAGTCGTTGGCGTAGTTGACGCCGACCTGCAGGGCGAGGCTGACGACCAGGGCGAGCAGCGCCTTCCACCACACCGCCTCGTCGACGTACGCCGCCACGCCGGTGCCGGCGAGCACTGGCGCGACCGCGGCGGGGAGGGTGCGCGGTCGGGCGCCGGCGAGCCAGTCAGCGGAGGAGGTCACCGGTGGATTCTGGCAGTGGCGCGTCCGCTTCGAGCATCGAGGGCGGTCCCGCCGCCGCGTCGTCCGGCTCGGGGGCGCCGGCGCGAGCGTCGGCCAGGACGTCGGCCGGCACGTGCTGCTCGAGGAAGCGGCGCCCGGCGTGCGCGGAGACGTGGAGCCCCGCCGCGCCGGCGGTGACGATGGCGGCAATGGTGAGCCAGCCGAAGGCGCCCCACTCCATGGCGAGGAAGCCGTAGACCGCCGGCGCCCAGAACCTGCCCAGCGTGCCGCCGAGCTCGGAGACGCCCTGGTAGTCGCCGCGACGTCGCGGGTCCATCAGCTCCGCCTCGAGGGTCCAGCCCGAGGCGGAGAGGAAGAGCTCGGCCCACGTGAGGACGACGTGGCCGAGGAAGAACAGCACGATGGTGATCCAGCCGACCGTCTCGTGCGTCGCCAGCGTGATCAGGCAGGTGAGCACGAAGAAGAGGGTGGAGAGCCGCACTGCTCGCAGCGCTGTGCTGATGTCGTGGATGCCTCGCGACGCCAGCCGGGGGAGCACGATGCACATGAGCGTGTTGGTGCCGAAGAGGATGGCGACGAGCACCTTGGGAGCGTCGGTCTCGGTCACCAGCCAGACCGGGATCACCGTGTGCAGCAGCACCTGGTTCGTCCACATGACTCCCGTGAAGGTGGTCACCGCGATCCAGGCGCGGTTACGGATCGCGGGGATGCCCTCGGGCTTCACGCGCGGCTCGCTGCTGCGAACGTCGTGGCTGGCGTCGGGCAGCCGGAGGATCGCCGCGCTGTTGGCCAGGAACAGCACCGCGCTCAGCGCGGGCGCCCAGCGGAGCGCGTCGGTGCCGAAGGCGATGGCCCCGGCGCCGAGGAAGGCGCCGATGCTGAAGCCGACGTTGAGGGCGGAGTACATGTAGGCCCGGGACTCGACCCGCTCCGCCGGAGGGAGGATGTCGATGACATAGGCGCCGTGGGCCGTCCCGCCCAGCGTGCCCGCGACCTCCATGGCCACCGCGAGGGCGACGTACTCGGGGAAGCTGTCGATGAACGGCCACGCCAGGAACAGCGCCCCCTGCACGACGGCGCTGAGGGACCACATGCGCTTGGGGCCGAAGTGGTCGACCAGCTTGCCCATGGGCACCGCGACCACGAAGCTCGCGATCGCAGCGATGGTGAGGCCGATCCCGACCTGCCCGAGGGACAGGCCGACGACGAGGGTGAAGAACACTGCCGAGCCGGCCAGGAACGTGCCGTCCCCCGACGCGAAGATCAGGGACTGCAGCGAGAGCCGTCCGGCCAGTGCGGACGGAGGCGTGGCATAGCGTTTCAGGGCGGTGAGCATCGCCGATCATCCTCTCCCGCGGCACCGACAGTCGTCCTGCCATTTTCGGACGCGACCGTCGTGACGTTCGTCCCTCTGGTGGTCGAGGAGGTCGCTCAGCGACCGTCACGAGACCCGGCCCGGTCCGGCGAGCACCTTCACGGAGGATCTGGGTCACCAGGTGACCCGCGATCCCGACACCCACGACCCGACCAGGCGGCAGACTACGTACGACTCAGGCGGGGGGCGTCGGTGTCGCCGCTGGGCGCAGCGTGCCCTGGAGGTCGATCATGAGGGTGTCCAGGTCGAGTGCCCACGTGTCGTGCTGGCCCGGAGCCACGAGCCGTTGCATGCGGGCGCGCGCGTCGCGGACGGCGTCTCGCAACGATCGCGCGCGGGCCCCACCGGCGTCGTCCGGTGCCGTGGACTCGAGCACGGTGAGCCCGTCCTCGGCGGCGGCGACGCGTCCCTGGCTCACGGCCCAGCCGCCGGCCATCTCCTCGTGGGACCCCGCGAGGCGCAGCTCGCGCAGCAGGTCGCGTGCGAACCACTCGACCTCGGCCTCCTGGCGCTCCAGCTCGCGCTGCCACGAGGCCCGACGCCGTCCGCGTACGACCAGTGGGACGGCGACGAGGCATCCCAGCACGACAGCGGCCGCGACCCACCACACCCAGGACGGCACTCCGTCGTCCTCGCCCTGTCCCTCGGCTGCCTGGTCCTCGGGCGCTTCCGTAGGCGTCTGGGTGGGGGTCTCGGTGGGCGTTTCCGTGACCGTCTCGGTGGGCGTCTCGGTGGGCGTTTCCGTGACCGTCTCAGTAGGCGTCTCGGTGGGGGTCTCGGTAGGCGTCTCGGTAGGCGTTTCCGTGGGGGTCTGGGTGGGGCTCTCCGTGCCCGACGGCGTGCGGGTCGGGGTGGGCAACGTCCCTGTGGGTGTACGCGTGGGGCTGGGCAGCTCGGTGGCCGTGGGCGTCCGGGTCGGCGAGACGGTCGGCCCGCCTCCTTCTTCTCCGCCACCCCCACCGCAGGCCGTGAGCAGACCGAGCGCCACGAGCAGCAGGCCGCCGAGGCGGAGTCGTCGCGTCATGACACTCGGGCGCACCGATCCCCCTCGAGGTCGTTGGGTGTGACGCAGCCGGACAGGTGCGCCACACGCTGCCCGACCGGTAGCCGGCAGGCATCATCCGTGCCGGGTGAGGCGCCCGCCTCCCCCGCCGAGCGGGATGACAGCCCCGTGGGCGCCGTGGACACTGGGAGCCATGCCGAGCCTCGGACGGGGTGCGGCCTCCGCGCTCGAAGGGATGATGGCGTGACGACGAAGAGCGACTTCTCCGAGGAGGAATGGGCCCGGATCGTGCGGGCACCGTTCGTGGCCGGGCTGGCGATCTCCCTGGCCGACCCGGGCGGCCCCATCGAGGCAGCGAAGGAGACGATGGCCGCGATGAAGTCGGCCACCAGCCCGCCGAGCCGCGAGGAGCTCCTTGCCGACGTGGCGCTCGACGTGCAGGCGATGGTGCAGGAACGCCGGCATCCGCTCAAGGGCTACAAGCCCACCGGCCCTGCGGTCGGGGACGAGGTGGTGGCCGAGCTCCGCGGGGTGGTGGAGGTCGTGGCCGCCAAGGCGTCTGCCGAGGAGGCAGCGGCGTACGGCGCCTGGTTGCTGGCGAGTGCCCAGGCCTCGGCCGACGCCGCCAAGGAGGGCGGCTTCATGGGCTTCCGCGCGGAGCAGGTCAGTGCCGGCGAGCAGGCGATGCTCGACCGGGTCCGCGAGGCCGTCGCCACCTGAGGGCGGCGCCCTGGGTGTCGATGGACGTCGCGGCTACGGAGCCCGGCCGTCCTCGTCGTCGGCCTCCTCCGGGGGGCGGCCCTGCGCCATCCGCGCGGTGTCCCGCCTGATCTGCTCGGCCCTGCGTCGCTCGAACAGCAGGATGGCCACGACGACCCCCACCATCACGACGACGGTGGCGACGAGCCGGAAGGCGTCCATCCCTCCACCGTGCCACGCAGCCGGCAGGGAGCACAGTGGCGGATGGCACGGGTCGCGGGGGAGGGGTGGCTACGCGCCGGGCACCACGCGCATGTCGCGGTCGGCGCCGCCGTCGAGCGCGCGTAGCGCCCCCTGGTAGGCCTCGCTGTCGTGCGCAGCGACCGCTGCCTCGACCGACGGGAACTCGATCACGATCGTGCGGGTGGACTCGCCCTTCTCGAAGGTCACCTCGGGCACGCCGCGCACGAGGAACCGGCCACCCGCCGCGGTGAGCGCCGGTCCGGCGAGCGTGGCGTAGGCCGCCACCTTGTCGGGGTCGTGGACGGCCTTGTAGGTGGTGATCCAGTACGCGGTCATGGCCGCGACCCTACGGCGTACGACCGGGGCCGTGCCCGGTCAGGTCGCCGAGCCGTGCCGTGCGAGGTAGCGCTCCGCGGCCCGGGCCGACGGTCCCATGGTGAGCGTCGAGACCGCCACGATGACCGCGATCGTGATCCACCCGAACGACCCGTGCTCCATCGCCAGCCAGGTGTAGAGCGCGGGCGCCCACACCGAGCCGAGGGTGCCGCCGATGTGGGCGGCGCCCTGGTACTCCGCGCGCTGGTCGGCGTCGGTCAGGTCCGACATGAAGCCCCAGTGGCCGGCCGACTGGAAGAGCTCGGCACCGGTCACCGTGACGTGACCGAGCCAGACCAGCGCGATCGTCACCCAGCCGATCGTGTCGTGGGTGACGAGCACGATGGCGCAGGACAGGACGAAGAAGCCGGACGAGATGTACGACGCCCGCAGCGACCGCGCGACGGAGTCGACGCCGCGTGCCGCGGCGACCTGCAGCAGCACCGCCATCACGGTGTTGGTGGCGAAGAGCCACGCGAGCAGCACGCGCGGGGCGTCGGTCTCCTCGACGAGCCACAGCGGGATCACGATGTTGAGCAGCACCTGGTTGGTGCCGAGCACGCCGTCGCCCGTCATCAGGGCGAGGAACGGCCGGTTCTTCAGCGCACGCGGCTTGACCACCTCGTCGTCGGTGGGTCTCGGGGCCTTCGCGGGCGGGTCGGGCAGCCTGGTGATCCAGTACGTGTTCGCAAGCAGGATGGCGCCGGTGAGGAGCGGCACGGCGCGCACGACGGCGTCGCTGTTGGTCGCCAGTGCGAGGCCGCCGATGAGGGCGCCGACGGTGAACCCGATGTTGAGCGCGGCCCGCATGAAGGCCTGCGACTGGACGCGCTCCTCGCGGGTGAAGATGTCGATCGTGTAGGCACCGCGGCCGCTCCAGCCGGCCTGGCTGACCACCTCGAGCACGACCATCATCGCGAGGTAGGCGGCGAAGCCGTGGATCAGCGGCCACACGAGGTAGAGCAGGGCGGTGAGCCCGGCGCCGATCGCCCACGTGCGTCTCGTGCCGACGCGGTCGGCGAGCTTGCCCGCCGGCACCGCGAAGAAGAACGACACGACGCCGGCGACGGTGAGGCCGATGCCGACCTGGGCGGCCGAGAGGCCCACGATCTGGGTGAAGAAGACCGCGGAGCCGGTGATGAAGGTGCCCTCGCCGACCGCGAAGAGGATCGACTGGACCGACAGCGACCGTGCGAGCGGCGACGGGGGGAGCTGCCGCTGCCACCAGGACTGCGCCCCTGGCTCGCGTCGCGTCTCGGTACCGTCCATCGTGCTCATGCTGGCAGAGCCACTAGCGTTCGTCGTGTGAGTTTCCTGCGGCCCTCGGACGAGCCCTCCGTCGCCATCCGGCAGCTGTCGGGGTGGCTGGAGGCCGACGCCCCGCCACCGCTGCTGATCGAGACCTCGGGGTCGACAGGCAGGCCGAAGGGGGTCGTCCTCCCGCGCCGCGCCGTGCTCGCCAGCGTCGAGGCCTCCGCCCGGCGGCTGGGCGCGACGGGCCGGTGGCTGCTCGCGCTGCCGTCGTCGTACGTCGCGGGGGTGCAGGTCATCGTCCGCTCGCTGGTCGCCGGTCACAAGCCCGTCGTCGTGGAGGGCCTCGACATCGGGCGGGCCGTCGCGGCGGACCAGGCCGGGACCCCGACGTTCGCCTCGCTCGTGCCGACCCAGCTCCACCGCATCGTCGGCGACCCCGAGCAGGTCGCGGCCCTCGCCCGCTGCCACGCGGTCCTCGTCGGCGGCGGCGGCCTCGACCCGGCGGTCCGCAGGCGCGCGGAGGAGCAGGGCGTCCGTGTCGTCGCCACCTACGGCTCGTCCGAGACCGCCGGCGGGTGCGTCTACGACGGCATGCCGCTCGACGGGGTCGGCGTGACGATCGGCGCCGAGGGACGCGTGCGCATCGCCGGTCCGACTCTTTTCAGCCACTACGCCGACGACCCCGAGCTGACCGCCGAGTCCGTCGTCGACGGCTGGTTCCTCACCTCCGACGCCGGCCGATTCGACGAGGACGGACGCCTGCAGGTCATCGGTCGCGTCGACGACGTGGTCGTCAGCGGCGGCGTGAAGGTCCCGGTCACCGCCGTCGCCCGGCGGCTCCGCGAGCACCTCCTCGTCACCGACGCCGAGGTCCTCGGTGTCCCCGACCCCGAGTGGGGCCAGCGGGTCGTCGCCGTCGTGGTCGGCAACGTCCGCGAGGCCGAGCTGCGCGACTGGGTCAGCCTCGAGCACCCCCGGTCATGGGCGCCCCGCGAGTTCCGGTGGGTCGAGAGCCTGCCGCTGCTGCCCAACGGCAAGGTCGACCGCCAGGCCATCAGGGCCGCGCTCTGATGGCCCCGCCCCTAGGCGAGGTGGACGACCTGCACGTCTTCTCCATCCCGCTGCGCACCCGGTTCCGCGGCATCACGGTCCGCGAGGGCGTGCTGCTGCGCGGTGACGCCGGTTGGGGGGAGTGGTCGCCGTTCCTGGAGTACGACGACGCCACCGCCCGTCCGTGGCTCGCCTGCGCGCGCGAAGCAGCCGACGTGGGGTGGCCCGGGCCGTTGCGCTCCGTCGTGCCCGTCAACGTCACCGTCCCGGCCACCGACCCCGACCGGGCGCACGCCATCGTCACCGCCGGCGGTTGCCGCACGGCCAAGGTCAAGGTCGCCGAGCGCGGCCAGACGCTGGCCGACGACCTCGCCCGCGTCGAGGCGGTGCGCGACGCGCTCGGGCCGGACGGCCTGGTGCGGGTCGACGCCAACGGCGCGTGGGACGTCGACGAGGCGATCCGCGCGATCGCCGCGATCGACCGCGCGGCCGGCGGCCTGGAGTACGTCGAGCAGCCGGTGATGGCGGTCGAGGACCTCGCTGTCGTACGACGACGCGTGGACGTGCCGGTGGCCGCCGACGAGTCGATCCGCCGGGCCGAGGACCCCTACCGGGTGCGCGACCTCGAGGCCGCCGACGTCGCGGTCCTGAAGGTGCAGCCGCTGGGTGGGGTGCGAGCCTGCCTGCGCATCGCCGAGGACATCGGCCTGCCGGTCGTGGTCTCCAGTGCCGTCGAGTCGAGCGTCGGCATCGCTGCCGGAGTGGCCCTCGCGGCGGCGCTTCCCGAGCTCCACCATGCGTGCGGGCTCGCGACCGTCCAGCTGCTGACCGACGACGTGGTCACCGAGCCGATGCTGCCGGTCGACGGCCTGCTGCGGGTGGCCCGGCCCGAGGTGGACGCCGCGGCGCTGGCGCGGCTCGCGGCTCCCGCGGACCGGGTGGCCCACTGGCGCGACCGGCTGGCGTCGGTAGGGCAGGATCAGCGAGCGTGACCAACCCCTCGACCGAGGTCGCCCGGACCGTGGTGACCGCGCTCCGCGGCGCCGGGGTGCATGAGGCGGTCATCGCGCCCGGCTCCCGCAACGCGCCGCTCTCCTTCGCGCTCTACGATGCCGCCACCGCCGGGGCCCTGCGCTTGCACACGCGCATCGACGAGCGGACCGCCGGCTTCCTCGCCCTCGGCCTCGCGAAGGTCGGCAACCGCCCCGCGGCGGTGACCTGCACCTCGGGCACGGCCGTGGCCAACCTCCTGCCCGCCGTGGTCGAGGCCGCGCACGCCGGTGTGCCGATGGTGGTCGTGACCGCCGACCGGCCCGCGCGCCTGCGGGGCTCCGGCGCCAACCAGACCACCGACCAGGTCGGGATCTTCGGCTCCTTCGCTCCGACGCTCGACGTCGCCGCCGCCGATCTCGACGCGATCCTCGCGTTCGTCCGCAGCCACGGGGGCAACCGGCCGGTGCACCTCAACGTGCAGCTCGACGAGCCGCTGCTGCCCGACGACGGGGGCTGGGAGGCCGCCGCCGAGGACCCGCCGCCCTGGCCGGCCACGCCCGCCGCGCCCGTGGAGCGACTGGTGCTCGCGCCAGGGCCTCGCACGGTCGTCGTCGCCGGGGACGACGCCGGTCCGCCTGCCCGCGTCCTCGCCGAGAAGGCGGGCTGGCCGCTCCTCGCCGAGCCGTCCAGCGGGTGTCGCACCGGCGACAGCGTGGTCCGCACCTACCGGCTGCTGCTGGTCGGAGAGCTGGGACAGCAGGTCGAGCGGGTCGTGGTCCACGGCCACCCCACGCTGTCGCGCCCGGTTGCGCGCCTGCTCGCCCGCGACGACGTCGAGGTCGTCTCGGCCCGCCACCGCGGCAGGTGGGCCGAGCGCCCGTTCGCCGTGGCCAGCGAGGTGGACCAGGTCGACGTCACCGGGCCGGACGACCCGGCGTGGCTCGAGGCCTGGCGCGAGGCGGACCGCGCCACGTCGCGCGGGCTCGACCGGTTCCTGGCCGGCGAGCCCGACCTCACGCCGTACGAGGTGGCCGGGGCGGTCAGTCGTGCCCTGCCGGCGGGCGGGCTGCTGTTCGTCGGCGCCTCCAACCCGGTCCGCGACCTCGACCTGATGGTCGCCCGCTACGAGGTGGGCGGGCGCCGCAAGGTCATCGCCAACCGCGGCCTGGCCGGCATCGACGGCACGATCAGCTCGGCGATCGGCGCCGCGCTGGGCCGGCCGCGCTCCACGCGCGCGCTGGCCCTGATGGGTGACGTGACCTTCCTGCACGACACGACCGGTCTCCTCCTCGGCCCGCGCGAGGAGCGCCCGGACCTCACGATCGTCGTGGTCAACGACGACGGCGGATCGATCTTCGCGACGCTCGAGCAGGGTGCACCGGAGCACGCCGACCGTTTCGACACCCTCTTCGGCACCCCGCACGGCGTCGACGTCGCCAGCCTGTGCGCGGCCGCCCGGGTGCCGCACCTGCGGGTCACCGGGCTGCCCGAGCTGGAGCAGGCACTCGCGATGCCCAACGGCGGGATCGAGGTCGTCGAGGCGCGCGTGCGACGCGACAACCGCGCCGAGCTGGACGCAAAGATCCGCGCCCTGGTCCTTCCCTGAGGCAGGGAGAGTGGTCCAGGGCGCGGATCGTCGTGCCGGGTGAGTCAGTCGATCAGGACTGCGGGGTCTCCCACACGCGGACCCAGTCGACGTACATGTGCTGCGGGAGCTTCTTGTCCGGCATCTCCAGCGCCTCGTAGTCGGAGGCAAGCAGGCTCAGGATGAGGTACTGCTGCTCCTTCGAGACGCGGGCAGACGTGCGCCAGGTCTCCTTGCCGTCGATGCGGAAGATGATCGTCTTGGGCGTCCACTGGACCGAGAACACGTGGTAGTTCTTCGACCAGCCGTCCTTGTTGTTCTTCAGGAACGACTTCGAGTCCTTGATCCACGAGCCGGTCTTGATGAGCTTCTTGCCCTTGTACCAGTGGATGAAGCTGGTGAGGCCACCCTGCGGGTGCTTGTCACCGAAGTACTCGATGATGTCGATCTCGTGGCCGGCGCTGCCCGGGCCGTTGCCACCGTTGGGCTGCGACCAGAAGCTGGCGTGCTGACCCTGCGACTTCTGCATCTTGACGCGTGCGGCGGCGACGCCGTACTTGAAGTCGAACGCGCCCTCGGTGCCGACGTGGCCGTTGAGGCGGTAGGAGATCTTCTTGTTCTTCTTGCGCGAGGCGGCCTTGCACTTGCCCTTGGCCGACTTGTCCTTGATGACGCTCAGGCGCAGGGCGCCGCTGCCGACCTTGACGGCCTTCGGGTCACCCTTGGAGCACTTGCGCTTGCTCTGCGGCTCGTACTCCTGGCCACGCATGCTCCACACGGGGCTCAGGGTGCTGCCGGAGAACTCGTCGGTGAAGGTCGGGGTCAGCCACTGCGTCGTGTCGGCGGAGGTGCTGGAGACCTTCTTGAGGCCCTTGAACTTCTGCGCGGTGACGCGGTAGGTCACGGCGGCGCCACCCTTGGACACGACGGCGGAGAAGTTGGCGCGGCCGGACTTCTCCTGCTTGGCGGTGCCGACCTTCTTCCACGAGGAGCCGTTGAGCTGCTCGAGGACGACCTTGCGGCCGACCTTGACCGGCTTGACGGTCGCGGTGACGGCGGCCTTGGCCGAGTCGGCGCTGGCGGTGCGCTTGCCCTGCTGGACGATCTGCGGGAGCACCTCCAGGCTGATCTTCTGGCTGGCCTTCTTGGTCACCGACGTCGACGCGGGGCGTGCCGCGGAGTCGGTGGCCGAGCCGGTCTCGACCGTCAGGAGCAGGGACGCGGGCAGGAGCAGCGCGACGGCGCTGCCTGCGAGCACGCGGCGTGCAGACATGTAGGACTCTCTTCGTCTCGGGTGCGATTGGTGATTCCCCCAGGGCACTCCACCCGTCGGAGGCTGCCCCACCCTAACCTTCTGTCCCACCCGTACGACGATTCCCCACGCTGACCGCGCCTAGTGTGGTGACCATGCGGATCACCAAGTTCGGCCACGCGTGCGTCCGGGTGCAGGGCGACGGCGGTGTCGTCGTCATCGACCCGGGAGTGTTCACCGACCCCGCTGCGCTCGAGGGCGCGGACGCCGTCCTGATCACCCACGAGCACCCCGACCACGTGCATCCCGACCACCTCCGCGGGAGCGGCGTGCCGATCTGGACCATCGCCGCGGTCGAGCGGCTGCTGCGCGAGCAGGCACCCGAGGTCGCCGACCGCGTGACGGTCGTGCGTCCCGGCGACCGGCTCGAGGTCGCCGGCACGGCGGTCGAGGTCGTGGGCGAGAAGCACGCGGTGATCCACCCCGACTACGACCGCTTCGACAACTCCGGCTTCGTCCTGGAGTCCGGGGGAGCGAGCGTCTACCACCCGGGTGACGCGCTGACGCCGCCTGGACGCGAGGTCGACGTCCTCCTCGCGCCGGTGAGCGCGCCGTGGCTCAAGGTCAGCGAGGCGATCGACTTCGTGCGCGAGGTCGCGGCGCCCCGCTCGCTGGCGATCCATGACCGCGTCTACAGCGACATCGGCCTCGACATGGTCGCCACCCACATGGGCAACCTGCTGCCGGCGGGCCAGGTGTTCGAGCGGCGCGAGCCGGGCCGGGACCTGTAGGTCAGCCGGCGCCGAGCGCGTCGCGGACCGGCACGAACTTCGCCTGCGACTCGGCCAGCTCGGCCTCGGGGTCCGAGCTCGCCACGATGCCGCAGCCCGCGAAGAGCCGCACGCCCGACTCGGTCACCATCGCGGAGCGCAACGCGATGCCCCACTCGCCGTCACCGGAGGCGTCCATCCAACCCACGGGGCCGGCGTAGCGCTCGCGCGGCATCCCCTCGATCTCGGCGATGAGCCGGGTGGCGTCGGTGGTCGGGGTGCCCCCGACCGCCGCCGAGGGGTGGAGCGACTCGGCCAGCTGCAGCGACGTCGCGTTGTCGTGGACGACGCCGTTGACGTCGGTGGCCAGGTGCATGACGTTGGGCAGGTGGAGGACGAACGGCGCCTCGGGCACGTTCATCGACGAGCAGTGCGGCTCGAGGGCGTCGGCGACCGAGCGCACGGCGTACTCGTGCTCCTCGAGGTCCTTCGACGAGCGGGCGAGGGTCGCGGCCAGCGCGAGGTCGCGCTCGTCGTCGCCCGTACGCCGGATCGTGCCGGCCAGCACGCGGGAGGTCACCAGGCCGCGCTCGCGGCGCACGAGCATCTCGGGGGTGGCACCGAACAGGCCGTCCACGTGGAAGGTCCAGCACATCTCGTACTGCTCGGCGAGCCGGTGCAGCGGCCAGCGGACGTCGAGCGGCTCGTCGGTGGTCGCGATGAGGTCGCGGGCGAGCACGACCTTCTCCAGGTCGCCGGCGGAGATCCGGCGGACCGCCTCGGCCACGACCGTCATCCACTCCTCGCCGTTGCGGGCGCCGTCGGAGAAGACGAGACCGACGGGCGGCTCGGGGGCGGGAGCGGGGGTGAGCGAGGGTGCCTCGACCGAGACGGTGGTCAGCCAGGTCCGGTCGCCGCGGCGGCCCACGATGACCTGCGGGATGACGAGCAGCGACTCGCCGGGCTCGTCGGCGAACGCGAACGCCCCGAACGAGACGAGGCCCGTGCCGGGCTCGGCGACCTGGTCCTCGACCTGGGCGCGGGCGACGGTCTCGGACCACCACTTCACCGCGTCGCTGAACCGGGTCGGTCCCGAGGTCTCCAGTCGTGCCGCGACGCCCCAGCCCACCAGGCCCTCGCCGCGCCGCAACCAGCTGACCGGCTCGTGCCGGGGCAGCAGGTCGAGGAGGGGGAGGTCCGCCAGGTCCACGGGGACGGTGCGCACGACGAGCGGCGGGGTGGAGGCGGACGCGGGGATCGTCACGAGGGGGCAGCCTACGCCGAGGCGTGGAGGGGGAGGAGGGGAGATCGGCCAAACGGCGAACAGGAGAGGTGCACGTCACCTAGGTTGCCTCGGTAACCGCCACCCCCCAAGGAGCCCGCACGTGCCTGCCCACGAATCTCCTCTCGTCCGGTTGGAGCGCCACGCGCGCAATCGCGCGCTCGAGGTCGCCGTGACGGAGCTGCGGGACGGGACGTGGACCTCGCTCACGTGGAACGAGCTCTACCGGCGGGTGATCGACGGCGCTGCCGGCATGATCGAGGCCGGGGTCAACCCCGGTCAGGTCGTCGTCATCCGGGTCGCGACCGGTGCCCGCCAGCTCGAGCTCGAGCTCGCCACCCGGGTCGCCGGGGCGGTGCCGCTGCTGCTCCCCGAGCACCTCGACGCTGCGGAGGTGGGTCGGCTCCTCGACGAGGTCGAGGTGCGCCTCGTCGTCGTCGACCACGAGAGCCGGTTGTCTCTGCTGCGGCGTGCCGCCCTGGCCGACGCCCAGCTCTTCGAGTGCGACGACCGCTCGTGGGAACGCCTGCGGGGGATGGGGCTCGAGCGGCGCAAGCGCCAGCCCGACCTGCTGCCCTGGGTCGCCGACGCCCGCGCCGGCGCATCGTCCTCGCCGGTGCTGGGACTGCCGCGGGAGAAGAGCCAGGCGTGGCTCTTCCGGCCCGAGTGCTCCGGCGCGCTGTCCGACCTCACCGGCACCGACGTCGTCCTGCTGACCGGTGAGGCGACCGACCGCTTCACGACCGTCGCGCGCGACGCGCACCTCACGTCGGGGTGCACCCTCGCGTGGGTCGAGACTCCCGACCAGCTCGAGGGCGCCCTCACCCACGTCCGACCCACGCACGTGCTGCTCGACCGCGAGGCGGCCAGGGTGCTGGAGCACCTGCTGGAGTCCGCCACCGTCAACGGGTCCGCGTGGCACGAGACGCCCCGCGACGTGCTGGAGGCGATGTCGGCCCAGGTGGCCGAGGCGCGCCAGGGCTCGCGGGCGCGCAAGCTCGCCGCCGAGGTGTCCGCCCTCGCTCCCTGGTGGGGCGACCGGCTGCGGGTGCTGGTGATGGACGCCCGGGTCAACCGCACCATCAGCGGCCTGGCCACGACGTTGGGCTTCCGCATCGGTCGCGTCGCGCACCACCCGGCCATCCGCCTCGAGCTGTCGCGCGAGCACGCCGTGGTCGCCGTACCCGCAGCGCCGAAGGTCGAGGCGTCCTCGGCGTCGCTCCCGCGCCGTGGGCGGGCGGGCGAGGGCCTGGACTCCGCCTTCTCGCTCGCCGGCAGCACCGGCTCCTGAGCACGCCCCGGCTCCAGCCGGGGACACGATTCCCACACGAGCCGGACAACGGCGGGTAAAGAGCCTGCGGGTGTCCCGCCATCTCCCCGAGAGTGATCAAGCAATCAACTTGATTCTCGGGGGGAGAGTCCACGATGGGCCACGTACCGGTCGCTCGCGCACAGGCGCTTCCTGGTCGCACCGCGCCACCCGTCCGCGCATCCGCATGGCAGGCGATCTCGCGCCACGCCCGTGACCGCGCCGACGACGTCGCGTACGTCCTCGCCGCGCCCGCGGGCCCCGTCCCCCGCACGTGGGCGGACGTGGCCCACGGCGTCGAACGCGCGGCCGCGGGTCTCGTCCGCAGCGGCCTGAGGGTCGACCAGGTCGTGGTGTCCCTGCTGCCGGCCGACCACGCCCACCCCGAGCTCGACCTGGCGCTGCGGACCGTGGGCGCGGTCGTGGTCCACGTCGGACCCGACGCCGGTGCCGACGACCTCGCCCGCGAGCTGGCCGGCGTCGACGTACGCCTCGTGGTGGCCGACGGGGCGGACGACGTCGCCCGCCTCGACGGCATCCCGCTGCCCCGTGCGGAGCTCTTCACGCTGGACGGTGGCCGCGGATGGGCGCGGCTCCTCGAGCTCGGCGCCGAGCGGCTGGTGATGGACCCCGAGGTCGTCCAGCGCGCCGACAGCATCGTGGACCCGGCCGGTGTCGAGCCGCGGTTCTTCTCCGGCACGACGCCCCTCATGCGGGCGCCGAAGGCCTCGCTCCGGGACGGTGTCTTCGACCCCCGGGCGGTGGCCCTGGTCGCCGGTGACCCCGCCGACCCGCTGCTGCACGTGGTGCGTGAGACGCACCTGTTCGTCGGCTTCACCCTGTGCGTCGTGCAGGACGCCGACCGGCTCCGCGACGTCGCCGCGCACACCCGCCCGACCGTCCTGGTCGTGCCGGAGCAGCGCGCCGAGACGTTGCTCGCGGTCCTCGCGGTCCTCGCGCCGCCGCCCCCGGCGGCCCGTCGCTCGCGCGGGTGGCGGAGCGGCGCCGGCCGCACGCACGGCAACACCTCGTCCATGACCACGGGGCCGCTCGTGGTGACACCCGCGCCGAGCGAGGAGGTGCGCGCGAGCGTGGCCGCGCTGGGCGGCACCGTGGAGATCGCCGACCTGGCCGACCCGAGGCCGGCCGACCTGCCCGAGCTGCCGCCGGTGGTGATGGGCGACGCCGCCCTGCTGCCGCGACGGTCGCGCCGCTCGCCGGGCGACCACTTCGGCCTCCGCCTCGAGCCGGAGATCGACGCCTCGGCGTTCCTGCCGTCGCTCCCCCTCATGTCGGGGGAGTCCTTCCTCGACCAGCTGCTTCTCTCGCGCGCCCGCCAGGCAGCCGAGTGAGGGCGCGGCGACAACGCCGCGCCGGCACCGGGGCAACCGCTCTGGGGCCACTCCCACTTCCCGCCGCACGCCGCGGCGGGGAACCACACGAAAGGCACCACATGACCAACGTGGACGTGATCCTCAAGGAAGCAGTCGGCATCGACGGCGCGATCGCCGCGCTGCTCGTCGACTACCAGTCCGGGATGGCGCTGGGCCAGGCCGGCGACGCCGCCGCCCTCAACCTCGACATCGCCGCCGCCGGCAACACCGACGTGGTGCGGGCCAAGATGCGCACGATGGAGAGCCTCGGCCTCGACGACCAGATCGAGGACATCCTGATCACCCTCGGCAAGGCCTACCACCTGATCAACCTGCCCAAGGGTCACCCGGGCCTGTTCATCTACCTCGTGCTCGACAAGAGCCGCGCCAACCTCGCGATGGCGCGCCACAAGCTGGCCTCGCTCTCCACCCAGATCGAGATCTGAGCCTGGCGGGACCGGGTCAGGAGCGGTAGACGATCACCTTGTCGCCGAGCCTGACCCGGTCGAACAGCCAGGCCACGACCGCGCGGTCGCGCACGTTGACGCAGCCGTGGGACGCCCCGTTGTAGCCGTTGGCCGCGAAGTCGGGGGAGTAGTGCACGGCCTGCCCGCCCGAGAAGAACATCGCGAACGGCATCGGGGTGTTGTAGAGGCTCGACACGTGGTCGCGCGACTTGCGGAACACCGTGAACGCCCCCTCGCGGGTGGGCAGCTCGTCGGAGCCGAAGCGGACCTCGACGGTCTCGAGGACGGAGCCGTCGACGACCCAGCGCAGCGAGCGCGACGTCTTGTCGACGCACATCGCCCGGCCCGTGAGGCAGCGCGGGTCGAGGGCGGGGCCGGAGGGCACGATGTTGAAGAGCTCGGCCTTGGTCGGCTCGCGGGTCATCTCCTTGAGCCGCGTGAGGGTGCGCCGGTCGACCGCACCGGTCACCGGGATCCGGCGCTTGGCCTGGAACCCCTCCACCGCCTTCACGGTCGCCTGCGTGTAGCGACCGGTCACCCGGGCGTCGTACCAGCGGACCTGCGTGAGCCGGGCCTGGACCTGGCGCACCCACATGCCGGCGTCGCCACGTTGCAGCAGCGGCTTGCCGGGCGTGTAGACGTTGTGCAGCGCCTCGGTCGTCGGCTGGGTCGTGAGGCTGACGATCTTGAGCCACGTGCGCTCGTCCACCACGCCGTCGGCGGTCCAGCCGCGCCGACGCTGGACGGTCGCGACGCCGTCGCGCGTCTCGCGGTCGAAGGTGTTGGTCACGACCTCGGAGTGGAGGCCGAGCTGGTGCAGCCGGCTCTGGAGCACCCGCACCCGCCAGCCGCGGTCGCCGAGCTGCATCGGCGCGAAAGCGGCACGTGAGCCCGACGCGGAGGGCGCAGCGGCGGCGGACGCGGAGCCGCTCGCGGCGACGCCCGTGAGGGTGGTCAGGGCGCAGAGCAGCGCAAGGACGAGCGCGAGTGCGCGGTGGCGTGACATGTGGGTCCTCCCGGGAAGCCAGCGACGTGGTGATCATAGGGACGCACGACGACACCCCCACGTTGCGCCTCCCGGGGTTCGGACGCCTACGCTCGCGGCGTGGCCCGCGCTGACCTGGACAAGCAACCGACCGACGTACGTCGCATGTTCGACACCGTGGCCAAGCGCTACGACCTCACCAACGACCTCATGACGGCCGGCATCCAGCGCACCTGGCGCCGGGCGATGGTCGACGCCGTCGCACCGCAGCGCGGCGACCTGGTCCTCGACCTCGCGGCCGGCACCGGGTGCTCGAGCGAGCCCTTCGGCGCCCACGGGGCGACCGCCGTGCCGTGCGACTTCTCCGTCGGCATGCTCCAGCAGGGCAAGAAGGACCGGCCCTCGCTGCCGTTCGTCGCCGGCGACGGCACCCGGCTGCCGTTCCTGGACGACACCTTCGACGCGGTGACGATCTCCTACGGGCTGCGCAACTTCGTCGACCCGGTCGCGGGGCTGAGGGAGATGCTCCGCGTCACGCGCCCGGGCGGTCGCCTCGTCGTGTGCGAGTTCAGCACGCCCACCAACGGCGCGCTTCGCACCCTCTACCTCGACGGCTTCATGCAGGCCCTGCCCCGGATCGCCTCGCTCACCGCGAGCGCAGCCGACGCCTACGTCTACCTCGCGGAGTCGATCCGTGCCTGGCCCGACCAGGAAGGGCTCGCCGCGATGGTCGCCGAGGCCGGCTGGCAGCGTCCCGAGTGGCGCAACCTCACGGGCGGCATCGTCGCCCTGCACCGCGCCACCGCCTGATCACCGCACGCTGTATTTAGGTGACGTCCGCGTTGCCTAAATGCGCAGGTCAGGGCGGCATCGGCCGCCTCCGAATGGTCTGCACCCCGACGTGACGCACGCCGCACCGGAGTCCTAGACTGTGGCCCGCGCCACTCGTGAAGCCGTTCACAAAGTCACATGCCCGTCTGGGCGGGCGCAGGTCCACCGGAAGGGAAGCGATGGAGCTCTACACGCCGATCCTGGCGCTGGCACTCATCGCGACGGGCTTCGCGGTCTTCTCCGTGATCATGAGCGCCGTCGTGGGTCCCAAGCGCTACAACCGGGCCAAGCTCGACTCCTACGAGTGCGGCATCGAGCCGACGCCGCAGCCCGTGGGCGGCGGCAGGATCCCGGTGAAGTACTTCATCACCGCGATGCTCTTCATCGTCTTCGACATCGAGATCATCTTCCTCTACCCGTGGGCCGTCCACTTCGACCAGATGGCCCTCTTCGGCCTCGTCGAGATGGTCCTCTTCATCGCAACTGTGTTCGTGGCGTACGCGTACGTGTGGCGCCGCGGCGGACTGGACTGGGACTGAGCCATGGGACTTGAAGAGAAGCTGCCGAGCGGCGTCCTGCTGACGACCGTCGAGGGCGTCGCGGGCTACATGCGCAAGGCGTCGTTCTGGCCCGCCACCTTCGGCCTGGCCTGCTGCGCCATCGAGATGATGACCACCGGCGGCCCCAAGTACGACCTCGCCCGCTTCGGCATGGAGGTCTTCCGCGCCAGCCCGCGGCAGGCCGACCTGATGATCGTCGCCGGCCGGGTGAGCCAGAAGATGGCCCCGGTCCTGCGCCAGATCTACGACCAGATGCCCGAGCCCAAGTGGGTCCTCGCGATGGGTGTGTGCGCCTCGTCGGGCGGCATGTTCAACAACTACGCGGTCGTCCAGGGCGTCGACCACGTCGTCCCCGTCGACATGTACCTCCCCGGTTGCCCGCCGCGCCCGGAGATGCTCATCGACGCGATCCTCAAGCTGCACGACCAGGTCCAGCACACCAAGCTGGGCGCCAACCGTCGTGACGAGGTCGCCGAGCTCGAGACCGCCGCCCTGCGCGCGCTGCCCACCTCGGAGATGAAGGGCCTTCTGCGGTGACCGACAAGCCAGACGAGAAGCACGCCGGCAAGGCCCAGGACGAGTCGGACGACAAGACGGACAAGAACGAGGCGGCGCGTCCCGCCGAGGAGCGCAACCTCGAGAAGGCCAAGTCCGAGACCGGCACCGGCAGCGGCGTCGGGCAGCCCGCGCCCGAGCAGTCGCCGGAGAACCTCCCCGCACCGACCGGAGAGGTGCACGCCGTCGGCGAGCGCCGCGGCATGTTCGGCGTCAGCGGCACCGGCGACACCTCCGGCTACGGCGGACTCGTCAGCGCGAAGGTCTTCCCGGCCCCGTCGCAGAAGCCCTACGGCGGCTGGTTCGACGAGGTGGCGGGCGCGCTGGAGGCGCGGCTCGAGGCCACCGACCTCGCCTCGGCCATCGAGAGCGTCGTGGTGCACCGCGGCGAGATCACCTTCCACGTCCGCCGCGAGGACCTGCCCTTCGTGGCGCAGATGCTGCGTGACGACGAGGCGCTGCGGTTCGAGCTCTGCTCCGGTGTCAGCGGTGTCCACTACCCCGACGACCACGGTCGCGAGCTGCACGCCGTCTACCACCTGACGTCGATGACCCACAACCGCCTGATCCGCGTCGAGGTCACCGCGCCGGACAGCGACCCCCACCTGCCGAGCCTGGTGAGCATCTACCCGACGCTCGACTGGCACGAGCGCGAGACGTACGACATGTTCGGGCTGATCTTCGACGGTCACCCCGCTCTGACCCGGGTGCTCATGCCGGACGACTGGCCGGGCCACCCGCAGCGCAAGGACTACCCCCTCGGCGGCATCCCCGTGGAGTACAAGGGTGGGTCCATCCCTCCGCCGGACCAGCGAAGGTCGTACAACTGATGACTACCGAACAGGACTTCTACGCCGCGCCCGGCGACACCAGCCAGGGCAAGGTCTTCACCGTCACCGGCCAGGACTGGGACTCGATCACGCAGAGCATCGGCGAGTCCGCCGAGGAGCGGGTCGTGGTCAACATGGGCCCGCAGCACCCGTCGACCCACGGGGTGCTCCGCCTCATCCTGGAGCTCGAGGGCGAGACGGTCACCGAGGCCCGCTGCGGCATCGGCTACCTGCACACGGGCATCGAGAAGAACATGGAGTACCGCTCGTGGGTGCAGGGCACGACGTTCTGCACCCGCATGGACTACCTCTCCCCGTTCTACAACGAGGCGACCTACGCGCTCGGTGTCGAGCGGCTGCTCGACATCGAGGACGACATCCCGGAGAAGGCGCAGGTCATGCGGGTGCTCCTCATGGAGCTCAACCGGATGTCCTCCCACCTGGTCGCCATCGCGACCGGCGGGATGGAGATCGGCGCCCTGACCGTCATGACGATCGGCTTCCGCGAGCGTGAGCTCGTGCTCGACCTGTTCGAGCTGATCACCGGCCTCCGGATGAACCACGCGTTCATCCGTCCCGGCGGCGTCGCGCAGGACCTGCCGCCCGGCGCGCTCGACGAGATCCGCGACTTCATCGCCCTGATGAGGAAGCGGCTTCCGGAGTACGCAGCCCTCTGCAACGCCAACCCGATCTTCAAGGGCCGCCTCGAGGGCGTCGGCCACCTCGACCTCGCCGGGTGCATCGCGCTCGGACTCACCGGTCCCGTGCTCCGCTCCACGGGCTACGCCTGGGACCTGCGCAAGACCCAGCCCTACTGCGGCTACGAGGACTACGACTTCGAGGTCCAGACCTGGGACACCGCCGACTCCTACGGCCGGTTCCGCATCCGACTCAACGAGATGTGGGAGTCGCTCAAGATCGTCGAGCAGGCCGCCGACCGCCTCGCCGGCCTCGAGGGCGCGCCCGTGATGGTGGGCGACAAGAAGATCGCGTGGCCCAGCCAGCTCGCCATCGGCAGCGACGGCATGGGCAACAGCCTCGACCACATCCGCCACATCATGGGCGAGTCGATGGAGGCACTGATCCACCACTTCAAGCTGGTCACCGAGGGCTTCCGCGTCCCGGCCGGCCAGGCCTACGTCCCGATCGAGTCGCCTCGCGGCGAGCTGGGCGCCCACGTCGTCTCCGACGGCGGCACGCGTCCCTTCCGTGCGCACTTCCGCGACCCTTCGTTCACCAACCTGCAGGCGACGAGCGTGATGAGCGAGGGCGGCATGGTTGCCGACGTCATCGTCGCCATCGCCTCGATCGACCCCGTCATGGGAGGAGTCGACCGATGAGTCACCCCACGAACCTCTCGTTCTCCCTCGCTCCGCTCCTCCGTCCGACAACTTCGAGGGGACCCCGACGATGACCGTTCAGTCCAACGGGGCCAACGGCCTCGAGCGCGCCGGCCTGGGTGAGAAGACCTGGGCGGAGATGCGCGAGATCGCGGACCGCTACCCCGAGAAGCGCTCCGGCCTGCTGCCGATGCTGCACCTGGTGCAGTCGGTCGAGGGCCGGATCACGCCCGAGGGCATCGAGGCGTGCGCGGAGATCCTCGGGATCAGCGCCGCCGAGGTCAACGGGGTCGCGACGTTCTACACGATGTACAAGCGCAAGCCGGTCGGCGACTACCACGTCGGCGTCTGCACCAACACGCTGTGCGCGGTCATGGGCGGCGACCTGATCTTCGAGCGGCTCAAGGACCACCTCGACGTCGGCAACGACGAGACCACCGAGGACGGCAAGATCACCCTCGAGCACGTCGAGTGCAACGCGGCCTGCGACTACGCCCCGGTGATGATGGTCAACTGGGAGTTCATGGACAACCAGACGCCCGAGTCGGCCGTCCAGGTCGTCGACGACCTGCGCGCCGGCCGGGAGGTCCACTCGACCCGCGGTCCGCGGCTGTGCACCTGGCGCGAGGCCGAGCGCGTGCTCGCCGGCTTCCCCGACGACCGCGCCGACGAGGGGCCGGCCGCCGGCCCCGCCTCGCTGGCCGGCCTGGCCGTCGCCCGCGAGAAGGGCTGGACGGCGGGCGCCGACAGGTCAGCCACCGAATCCTCGGGAGCCAAGGGAGAGAACTCGTGACGGACACCCTCACCCCGGTCCTCACCGACAACTGGGACGCCGACCGCGCCTGGACGTTGGCGTCGTACGAGGAGCGCGGTGGCTACGCCGCCCTCGACAAGGCGTTCGCGATGACGCCCGACGCCGTCATCGACACCGTCAAGGACTCCGGCCTCCGCGGCCGCGGTGGCGCCGGCTTCCCGACGGGCATGAAGTGGGGCTTCATCCCGCAGGACAACCCGAGGCCGAAGTACCTCGTCGTCAACGCCGACGAGTCAGAGCCCGGGACGTGCAAGGACATCCCGCTTATGATGGCCAGCCCCCACACGCTGGTCGAGGGCGTCATCGTCAGCTCCTACGCCATCCGCGCCAACACCGCGTTCATCTACGTGCGCGGCGAGGTCCTCCACGTCATCCGCCGCCTGCAGCGCGCGGTGCAGGAGGCCTACCTGGCCGGCCACCTCGGCAAGAACATCCACGGCTCGGGCTACGACCTCGACCTCATCGTGCACGCCGGTGCCGGCGCCTACATCTGCGGCGAGGAGACGGCCCTGCTCGAGGGCCTCGAGGGTCGCCGCGGCCAGCCGCGCCTGCGGCCGCCGTTCCCCGCCGTCGCCGGCCTCTACGCCAGCCCGACGGTGATCAACAACGTCGAGTCGATCGCGTCGGTGCCGAGCATCATCACCAACGGCGCCGCCTGGTTCGCCGGCATGGGCACCGAGAAGTCCAACGGCTTCGGCATCTTCAGCCTGTCGGGTCACGTGACGAACCCGGGCCAGTACGAGGCGCCGCTGGGCATCACCCTGCGTGAGCTCATCGACCTCGCCGGCGGGATGCGCGAGGGCCACGAGCTGAAGTTCTGGACGCCCGGCGGGTCGAGCACCCCGCTCCTGACGCCGGAGCACCTCGACGTGCCGCTCGACTTCGAGTCCGTCGGCGCCGCCGGCTCCATGCTCGGCACGCGCGCCCTGCAGCTCTTCGACGAGACCACCTGCGTGGTGCGCGCCGTGCTGCGGTGGACCGAGTTCTACAAGCACGAGTCGTGCGGCAAGTGCACGCCGTGCCGCGAGGGCACGTGGTGGCTGACGCAGACGATGGCCCGCCTCGAGAAGGGCCAGGGCGACGAGGGCGACCTCGACCTGCTGCTCGACCAGTGCGACAACATCCTGGGCCGCTCGTTCTGCGCCCTCGGCGACGGTGCGACCAGCCCGATCTCGAGCTCGATCCAGCACTTCCGCGACGAGTACCTCGCACACCTGACCCACGGCGGCTGCCCGTTCGACCCGGCCGCCTCGACCGCCTTCGCACCCGTGGGAGCAACCGCATGACGACCACCCCCGAGCGCACGGAGGTCGAGACCGTCACCCTGACCATCGACGGCGTCCAGGTCAGCGTCCCCAAGGACACCCTGGTCATCCGCGCCGCCGAGCAGGTCGGCGTGCAGATCCCGCGCTTCTGCGACCACCCGCTGCTCGACCCGGTCGGCGCGTGCCGCCAGTGCCTGGTCGACATCCCCGACGCCGGCAACGGACGTGGCTTCCCCAAGCCGCAGGCCTCGTGCACCCTGCCGGTCGCGGAGGGCATGGTCGTCAACACGCAGGCGACCAGCGAGGTCGCCGACAAGGCGCAGCAGGGAATCATGGAGTTCCTGCTCATCAACCACCCGCTCGACTGCCCCGTCTGCGACAAGGGCGGCGAGTGCCCCCTCCAGAACCAGGCTATGAGCAACGGCCGTGGCGAGAGCCGGTTCGCCGAGCGCGGCGGCATCAAGCGCACCTTCCCCAAGCCGATCAACATCTCCGCCCAGGTCCTGCTCGACCGCGAGCGCTGCGTGCTGTGCGCCCGCTGCACCCGCTTCTCCGAGCAGGTCGCCGGCGACCCCTTCATCGCCCTCGCCGAGCGTGGCGCGCTGCAGCAGGTCGCGATCTACGAGCGCGAGCCCTACGAGAGCTACTTCTCCGGCAACGCGATCCAGATCTGCCCGGTGGGTGCGCTCACGTCGGCCGACTACCGTTTCCGCTCGCGTCCCTTCGACCTCGTCTCCACGCCGGGTGTCGCCGAGCACGACGCCTGTGGTGCCGCGATCCGCGTCGACCACCGGCGCGGCAAGGTCATGCGGCGCCTCGCCGGAAACGACCCCGAGGTCAACGAGGAGTGGATCAGCGACAAGGACCGCTTCGCGTTCCGCTACGCCCAGGTCGCGGACCGGATCACCTACCCGCAGGTGCGCGAGACCCTGCCCAATGGTGAACGGGGCGAGCTGCGCCCCGCGTCGTGGACCGAGGCGTTCGCCGTCGCCGCCCGCGGCCTCCGCGACGCCGGCGCCGCGGCCGTGCTCACCGGCGGCCGGCTCACCGCCGAGGACGCCTACGCCTACGCCAAGTTCGCCCGGGTCTCCCTGGGCACCAACGACATCGACTTCCGCGCCCGCCCGCACACCGCGGAGGAGGCGAGCTTCCTCGCCTCCCACGTCGCGCTGTCCGGTGACGTCACCTACGCCGACCTCGAGGCCGCGCCCGTCGTGGTGCTGCTCGGCCTCGAGCCCGAGGACGAGGCGGCCACGCTCTTCCTGCGGCTGCGCAAGGCTGCCCAGCGCGGTCGTACGCAGGTCGTGTCCGTGGCGTCCTACGCCTCGCGCGGACTGACGAAGATGAACGGCCGGCTCGTGCCCGCCGCTCCCGGCACCGAGGTCGAGGTGATCGGCTCCCTCAAGGACGCCGAGCACGGCGTCACCAAGGACGCCGTCATCCTGGTCGGCGAGCGCCTGGCCCAGACGCACGGCGCGCTCAGCGCCGCCGCCGACCTTGCGGCCGGCACCGGTGCCCGCATCGCCTGGGTGCCGCGACGTGCCGGTGACCGCGGCGCGGTCGAGGCCGGCGCACTGCCCAACCTGCTGCCCGGCGGACGTCCGCTCACCGAGGCGTCCGCGCGCGTCGACCTGGGCGCCGCGTGGGGTGCGGACTCCCTGCCGGCCAAGGTCGGCCGTGACGGCAACGCGATCGTCGCGGCGCTGGCCAAGGGTGACCTCGGCGGCCTCGTCGTCGGTGGGGTCGACCCCGACGACACCGCCGACCCGGCCGCGTTCCGCGCCGCCCTCGACGCCGCCCGCTTCGTCGTCAGCCTCGAGCTGCGCGAGACCGACGTGACCCGCGTGGCCGACGTCGTCCTGCCGGTGGCCCCGGTCACCGACAAGGCCGGCACCTTCGTCACGTGGGACGGACGTGCGCGGTCCTTCGACGCGGTGTTCGCCAACCCGGCCTCGCTGCCCGACCTGCGTGTCCTGTCCGGCATCGCCGACGAGCTCGCCGCGATCGGTCACGGACGCCCGCTCGGCTTCCGCACGGTCGCGGAGGTGCGCGACGAGATGCAGTCCCTCGGCCCGTGGGACGGTGCCCGTCCGGCGCTCGACGCCGGCAAGCCGCCGAAGCCGGTCAAGGCGCCGAGGAAGGGCGAGACCGCGTTCGCCCTCGCCACCTGGAAGCAGCTCGTGGACCTCGGCTCGATGCAGGACGGCGAGGAGCACCTGCGTGCCACCGCCCGCAGGCCGGTCGCCCGCGTCAGCCGCGCGTCGTACGAGTCCGTGCTCGGCATGCTCGAGGCACAGCCCGGCGGCGATCAGCTCGTCACGGTCACCGGTGACCGCGGCAGCGTGACGCTGCCCGTCGTCGTCGCCGACATGCCCGACGGCGTCGTCTGGGTCCCGGCCCGGTCCTTCGGCCGCGGCGTCCTCGCCGAGCTGGCCTCGCCCGGCAGCACGGTCACCCTGAAGGGAGCCACCTCATGATGCAGCTCGCTCCGCTGGCAGCGGACCTGCCCGACCCGGGCCTGGCCGCCTTCGGCCACGACCCGTGGTGGGTGATCCTGCTCAAGGCCGTGTTCATCTTCCTGATCCTGGTGCTGCTGACGCTGTTCAACATCTGGTTCGAGCGCCGCGTCGTCGCCCGGATGCAGCACCGCGTCGGCCCCAACGTGCACGGCCCCTTCGGCCTCCTGCAGTCGCTCGCCGACGGCGTGAAGCTGGCGCTCAAGGAGGACATCGTCCCCAAGGCGGCCGACAAGGTCGTCTTCCTCATCGCGCCGGTCATCGCGGTCGTGCCCGCCTTCGTCACGTGGTCGGTCATCCCGCTCGGCCCCGTGGTCAACTTCTTCGGGCACGAGACCCCGCTGCAGCTCACCGACATGCCGGTGGCGGTGCTCTTCATGCTCGCCATCGCCTCGATCGGCATCTACGGCATCGTCCTCGGCGGCTGGTCCTCCGGCTCGACGTACTCCCTGCTGGGTGGCCTGYGCTCGAGCGCGCAGATGATCTCCTACGAGGTCGCGATGGGCCTCGCGCTCGTGGCGGTCTTCCTCTACGCCGGGTCGATGTCGACGTCGGAGATCGTCGCCGCGCAGGACCGGCTGTGGTTCGGCCTGATCCTGCTGCCGTCGTTCATCATCTACGTGATCTCGATGGTCGGCGAGACCAACCGTGCCCCCTTCGACCTCCCCGAGGCCGAGGGCGAGCTGGTCGGCGGCTTCCACACCGAGTACTCCAGCCTGAAGTTCGCGCTGTTCTTCCTGGCCGAGTACATCAACCTCGCCACCGTGTCGGCCATCGCCACGACGCTGTTCCTCGGCGGCTGGGCGGCACCGTGGGGCATCGAGAACGTGTGGGAGGGCGCCAACAGCGGCTACTGGCCCCTGCTCTGGTTCTTCGGCAAGGTCTTCTGCTTCATCTTCCTGTTCGTCTGGCTGCGCGGCTCGCTGCCCCGCATGCGCTACGACCAGTTCATGGCGCTGGGCTGGAAGATCCTGATCCCCGTCTCGCTGGCCTGGATCGTGGCCGTCGCGACCATCCGCGTCATCTCGCTCGAGGGCAACATCAACCGCACCTACCTCGTCGCCGCGATCGCCGTCCTGCTCGTCCTCACCGTGGCGCTGATGTTCGTCGGCGACCGGGGCGACAAGTCGGACGAGGAGAGCGCGGTCGAGGCGAGCGACGAGCCGCACGACGCGTTCGCCGGCGGCTTCCCCGTGCCGCCGATGCCCGCGGGTGGCGCCGTGCGCGGAGGCGCCGCGCCGCTGACGTTCGCCCAGAGCCGCACCACCGTCACCGCTTCAGCGGAGGAGAACCATGAGTGAGTCCCCTCAGTCCGGGCAGGGGTCCAAGGGCATCAAGGAGAGCCTCTGGGACCCGATCGCCGGGTTCGGCGTCACCTTCAGGACGATGTTCAAGAAGGTCGTCACCGAGCAGTACCCGTTCGAGAAGCTCCCGACGGCACCGCGCTTCCACGGCCGCCACCAGCTCAACCGCTGGCCCGACGGCCTGGAGAAGTGCATCGGCTGCGAGCTGTGCGCGTGGGCCTGCCCGGCCGACGCCATCTACGTGGAGGGTGCGTCCAACGTCGACCTCCCCGACGGCTCGGGACGCTTCAGCCCCGGCGAGCGCTACGGCCGCGTCTACCAGATCAACTACCTGCGCTGCATCCTGTGCGGGCTGTGCATCGAGGCGTGCCCGACCCGCGCGCTGACGATGACCAACGAGTACGAGCTGGCCGACAACAACCGCGCCGACCTCATCTACGAGAAGTCCGACCTGCTGGCCCCGCTGCTGCCGGGCATGGAGGAGCCGCCGCACGCGATGCGGCTCGGCGACGACGAGGGCGACTACTACCGGGGGACCGCTCGATGACGTTCTGGATCCTGGCCCCGATCATGGTGGCCGCCGCGCTGGGCATCCTGTTCGTCCGCAAGGCCGTGCACGCCGCGCTGCTGCTCGCCGTGGTGATGATCAGCCTGGCGTTCCTCTACGCCGTGCTCGACGCCCCGTTCCTCTTCGCGGTGCAGATCATCGTCTACACCGGCGCGATCCTCATGCTGTTCCTCTTCGTGATGATGCTGATCGGCGTCGACGCGACCGACTCCGTCGTGGAGACGATCCGCGGCCAGCGCGTGATGGCGGTGGTCCTCGGCCTGCTCTTCGGCTTCGTGCTGGTCCTCGGCATCAGCCAGGTCACGCTCGGCACGGTGGTCGGGCTCGACGAGGCCAACGCCGGCGGCAACGTCCCGGCGATCGCCAACATCCTGTTCTCCCGCTACGTGTTCGCCTTCGAGGCGACCAGCGCCCTGCTCATCACCGCCGCGCTCGGCGCGATGGTGCTCGCCCACCGCGAGCGCCTGGCCCCGAAGCAGACGCAGGCCGACCAGGCCGCCCAGCGCATGCGCGACTACGCCGAGCACGGCAAGCACCTGGGCCCGCTGCCCTCGCCGGGCGTCTACGCCCGTCACAACGCGGTGGACACCCCGGCCCTGCTGCCCGACGGCACCGCCGCCGAGTCGTCGGTCTCCCGGGTGCTCGCCGCCCGCGGCACGGTCCGCTCGGCTCCCGCCCTCGCCGACGACATCGACGACGTACGCCGCCAGATCGCCGGTTTGGACGGGAAGAGTCCCGCCACGATGCCCGAGACCTCGGGCAAGGCCGGCGCGCCCGCGACGACCGAGGAGGACGTCAAGTGACCCAGTACGTAGTCCTCTCGGCGATCCTCTTCACGATCGGCTGCGTGGGTGTCCTCACCCGCCGCAACGCCATCGTGGTGTTCATGTGCATCGAGCTGATGCTGAACGCCTGCAACCTCGCGTTCGTGGCCTTCGCCCGACAGCACGGCAACCTCGACGGCCAGATCACCGCCTTCTTCGTGATGGTGGTGGCTGCCGCCGAGGTCGTGATCGGGCTCGCGATCATCATGACCATCTTCCGCACCCGACGCTCGGCCTCGGTCGACGACGCCAGCCTGCTGAAGTACTGAGGGAGCGCTCGTGAACCTGTTGTCCCACTCAGTCCTCGCGGCTGGCCTGCCGATGGCCGAGGACGGCGCCCACGCGCCCGTGATCGCGCCCGACATGGGCGCGGGCGGTGTGTTCGACCTGCTCTGGCTGGTCATCGCGCTCCCGGTGCTCGGCGCGGTCCTGCTGCTCGGCGTCGCGCCGTTCCTGCCGGCCTCGCTGAAGGCCGCCGCCGACAAGCACGGCCACCTCCTCGGCACCGCACTGGCGGGGTTGTCCTTCGTGCTCAGCCTCGTGCTGTTCTTCGCGCTGGTGGGCCGCGACGCCGAGTCGCGGCAGGTCGGCCAGCAGCTGTGGACGTGGTTCGAGACCGGCTCGCTGACGGTCGGCATGGACCTGCTCTACGACCAGCTGGCCGCGCTGTTCCTGCTCCTCATCACCGGCGTCGGGACGCTGATCCACGTCTACGCCATCGGCTACATGGAGCACGACCCGCGTCGCCGCCGCTTCTTCGGCTACCTCAACCTGTTCGTCGCGGCGATGCTCACGCTGATCCTGTCGGCCAACTTCGTGGGCCTGTTCCTGGGCTGGGAGGGCGTCGGCCTGGCGTCGTACCTGCTCATCGGCTTCTGGCAGCACAAGCCGTCGGCCGCTGCCGCCGCCAAGAAGGCGTTCGTCATCAACCGTGTCGGTGACATCGGCCTGTCGCTGGCGATCGCGCTGATGTTCGCCACCTTCGGCACCGCCGACTTCGGCGCCGTGAGCGAGCTCGCGGGGGAGGCGAGCCAGGGCACGCTCAACGCCCTCGGCCTGCTGCTCCTGCTCGGTGCGTGTGGCAAGTCCGCGCAGGTGCCGCTGCAGGCGTGGCTGCTCGACGCGATGGAGGGCCCGACCCCGGTCTCGGCCCTCATCCACGCCGCGACGATGGTCACGGCCGGCGTCTACCTCGTCGTCCGGTCCAACTTCATCTTCGACCTCACGCCCGTCGCGCAGACCGCGGTCGTCATCGTCGCCACCGTCACGCTCCTCTGGGGTGCGATCCTCGGCTGTGCCAAGGACGACATCAAGAAGGCGCTTGCCGGCTCGACGATGAGCCAGATCGGCTACATGATGCTCGCGGCCGGCCTCGGTCCGGTGGGCTACCCGTTCGCGATCTTCCACCTGCTGACGCACGGCTTCTTCAAGGCCAACATGTTCCTCGGAGCCGGCTCGGTCATGCACGGGATGAACGACGACGTCGACATGCGTCACTACGGCGCTCTCAGCAAGGCGATGCCGGTCACCTTCCTGACCTTCGCGATGGGCTACCTCGCGATCATCGGCTTCCCGGGCTTCTCCGGCTTCTGGTCCAAGGACCGGATCATCGAGACCGCCCTGGCCGACAACCTGTTCATCGGCATCCTGGCCCTGATCGGCGCGGGCATCACCGGCTTCTACATGACCCGCCTCATGCTGATGACGTTCTTCGGCGAGAAGCGCTGGGAGAAGGACGTCCACCCGCACGAGTCGCCCAAGGTGATGACGGTCCCGCTGATCGTGCTGGCTGCGCTGTCGGTGCTCGGTGGCCTTCTGCTGTTCAACGACTGGATCGTCACCTGGCTCGAGCCGGTGACCGGACACGTCGAGCACCACGAGCCGCCGCTGCCCGCGATCGTGATCACGCTGATCATCACCGCCGTCGTCGCGCTCGGCGTCGCCGCGGCCTGGTTCCTGGTGGGCAAGCGCGAGATCCCGCGCGAGGCCCCGCAGGACGTGTCGTTCGCGACCCGCGCCGCACGCGCCGACCTCTACGGTGACGCGATCAACGACGCGGTCGTCGTACGACCCGGAGCCGCGCTCGTCGGTGGTCTGGCCACCTTCGACCGCGTCGGCGTCGACGGTGTCGTCGAGGGCGGTTCGTCCGCCGTCGGCGGCCTGTCCACCACGATGCGTCGAGTCCAGAACGGCTTCGTCCGCTCCTACGCCCTGTCCCTCCTCGGTGGCGCCCTGCTGGTCGTCCTCGCTCTGCTGGCGGTGAACCTCGGATGATCCTGACTGTCCTGATCCTGCTGCCGCTCGTCGGCGCCCTCGTCACGGCCTTCGTGCCGGCCGCGGTCGCCCGGCTGGTCGGCCTCGGCTTCGCCGCCGCGACCCTGGTGGCCGGCATCGTGGTCGCTGCGCAGTACAACGCCGGCGACGGCATGCAGCTCACCGAGACCCGCACGTGGATCGAGTCGCTCGGCGTCCACTACGCGCTCGGCGTCGACGGCCTCGGCCTGCTGATGGTCCTGCTCACGGTCGTCCTCGTGCCGATCGTGCTGCTGGCCGGCTGGCACGAGTCGGAGGCGCCGGGCAACAACGGCGCGAAGGCCTTCTTCGCCTGGACCCTGGCCCTCGAGGCGATGTCGCTGGCGGTCTTCACGGCCACCGACGTGCTGCTCTTCTACGTCGTGTTCGAGGCGACGCTGATCCCGGCGTACTTCCTGATCGGCGGCTTCGGCCGGGCCGGCCGGGGCCGCGCCGCGACCAAGTTCCTCATCTACCAGCTCGCCGGCGGGCTCATCATGCTCGCCTCGGTGATCGGGCTCTACGTGGTCTCCGCCAACGCGGGCAACCCGAGCTTCCTGATCAGCGACCTGGCCGCGCTCGACATCGACGAGACCACGCAGCGCTGGCTGTTCGTCGGCTTCTTCATCGCCTTCGCGATCAAGGCGCCGATGTTCCCGGTCCACACGTGGCTGGCCGACACGACCGAGAAGGCGACCACCGGCACCTCGGTCCTGCTGGTCTGCATCCTCGACAAGATCGGCACGTTCGGCATGCTGCGCTTCTGCCTCGGGCTGCTGCCCGACGCCTCGCAGTGGGCGACGCCGGTCGTGATCGTGCTCGCGCTGATCTCCATCGTCTACGGCGCGCTGGTCGCCATCGCCCAGGACGACGTCCTGCGCCTGATCGGCCTCACGTCGCTCTCGCACTTCGGCTTCATCGTGCTGGGCATCTTCGTGTTCAGCTCGAACGGCAGCTCCGGCGCGATCCTCTACATGGTCAACCACGGCATCGCGACGGCGCTGATGTTCCTCGTCGCCGGGTTCCTGATCCGTCGCACCGGCACCGCGTCCATCCGGGAGATGGGCGGGGTGGAGAAGGCAGCACCGCTGCTGGCCGGCTTCTTCCTCGTCGGTGGCCTCGCCGCCGCCGGCCTCCCCGGCCTGTCGCCGTTCGTCTCCGAGATGCTCGTCATCATCGCCGCGTTCGAGCACCACTGGCTGGTCGGCTCGGTCGCCGTCCTCGCGATCGTCCTCGCCGCGTTCTACGCGCTCTGGATGTACCAGCGGACGATGACCGGTCCCGAGCGGGTCGGCATGGCGCCGGTGGCCGACCTCGATCGGCGTGAGGTGGGCATCCTCGTCCCGCTGCTGCTCGCGCTCCTGCTGTTCGGCTTCTACCCGATGCCGCTGCTCGACGTCATCAACCCGTTCGTCCACGAGTCGCTCGCAAGTGTGGGCATCGGCCAGGAGGGTGGTCCCCAGTGACCGAGTTCGTGAAGCCCAGCGTCGAGTACTTCGAGCTCTGGCCGCTGCTGGCCGTCTTCGGTGTCGCCTGCCTCGGCGTCGTCGTCGAGGCGTTCCTCCCGCGCTCCATCCGCTACACCGCCCAGGTCGTGCTGGCGCTCGGTGGCCTCGTGCTCGCCCTCGTCGGCGTGGTGCTGGTCGCGCAGGACGTGCAGACGTACGACGACGGCGCCGCGCGCGGCGTGCTCGCCGTCGGCGGGACGATCGCGGTCGACGGGCCGAGCCTGTTCCTCTGGGGCCTGATCCTCGCGCTGGCCATCGGCGGCGTGCTGCTCTTCGCCGAGCGGCACCTCGACGGCGGGGTGTCGGCGTTCGCCGGCCAGGCCGCCGCCGTGCCGGGGACGGACGCGGAGACCGCCTCGATCGCGGCCAACCGCGAGCACACCGAGGTCTACCCGCTGATGATGTTCGCGGTCTTCGGCATGATGCTCTTCCCGGCGGCCAACGACCTGCTGACGATGTTCGTCGCCCTCGAGGTCCTGTCGCTGCCGCTCTACCTGCTGAGCGGGCTCGCGCGCCGCCGGCGCCTGCTCAGCCAGGAGGCTGCGCTCAAGTACTTCCTCCTCGGCGCGTTCTCCTCGGGCTTCTTCCTCTACGGTGCGGCGCTGCTCTACGGCTTCGCCGGCGCCCTGGACTTCGCCTCGATCAACGAGGCGGTGCGCAACGACGTGGGCAACCAGGCGCTGCTGCTCATCGGCACGGGCCTGCTCTCGGTCGGCCTGCTGTTCAAGGTCGGCGCCGTGCCGTTCCAGGCGTGGACGCCCGACGTCTACCAGGGCGCCCCGACCCCGGTCACCGCCTTCATGGCGGCCGGCACGAAGGTCGCGGCCTTCGGCGCGATCATGCGCCTGTTCTACGTCGCCCTCGGCGCGGACCGCTGGTCCTGGCAGCCGATGCTGTGGATCATCGCCGTGCTGTCGATGTTCGTCGGTGCCGCGCTGGCCATCACGCAGACCGACATCAAGCGCTTGCTGGCCTACTCGTCGGTCGCCCACACCGGCTTCATCCTCACCGGCGTCCTCGGCCTGCAGGCCGCCGACCAGCTGGCCGTCGGCGAGATCAGCTCGGTCCAGGCCGTGCTCTTCTACCTCGCGACCTACGGGTTCGCGACGATCGGCGCGTTCGCGGTGGTCAGCCTGGTCCGTGACGGCGCGGGTGAGACCACCGCGATCGACCGGTGGGCCGGCCTCGGCAAGGAGTCGCCGGTGGTGGCTGCGGTGTTCGCCTTCTTCCTGCTGGCCATGGCGGGCATCCCGCTCACCTCCGGCTTCGTGGGCAAGCTCGCGGTCTTCTCCGTGGCCCTGGCCGCCGGCGCCTGGCCCGTCGTGGTGGCGGCCGTCATCGCGAGCATCATCGCGGCGTTCCTCTACGTCCGGGTCATCAAGGTCATGTACTTCGACGAGCCGGTCGGCGACGGCCCGAGCGTCGCGTACCCGTCGGTGCTCACCGCGACGACCATCGCCGTCGGTGCCGCGATCACCCTCGTCCTCGGCGTGCTGCCGGGGCCGGTGCTCGATCTCGCGGCCGTTGCGGGAGAATTCATCAGGTGACCGACTCGTCCCTTGCAATGCCCGTCGTCGACGCCGCTCTCGAGCAGCGGCTGGTCGAGCGGATGGCGCGCATCGAGGTGATGCTCGCCGACCACTGCCGGGGGCGTGCTCAGTTCGTCTCGGAGGCCGCGGCGCACCTGATGATGGCCGGTGGCAAGCGCTTCCGACCGCTGCTGGTGCTGCTCGCTGCGGAGGCCGGCCCGGACCCCGACGCGGACGCGGTCGACACGGCCGCCTGCGTCGTGGAGCTGACCCACGTCGCCTCGCTCTACCACGACGACGTGATGGACGAGGCGTCCCTGCGTCGGGGCGCGACGACCGCCAACGCCCGCTGGGACAACAACGTCGCGATCCTCACCGGCGACTTCCTGTTCGGGCGCTCCTCTGAGCTCACCGCCGAGCTGGGGCCCGAGGCGGTCCTCATCCAGGCGCGTACCTTCACCCGGCTCGTCGAGGGCCAGATCATGGAGACCGTCCCGCCCGGCCCGGGCGAGGACCCGCTGGCGCACTACCTCGACGTCGTCGCCGGCAAGACGGGCTCGCTGATCGCCACGTCCGCCCGCTACGGCGCGATGTTCAGCGGCGCCCGCCCCGACGTCGTCGAGGCCCTGAGCTCCTACGGCGAGATCGTCGGCTCGGCCTTCCAGCTGACCGACGACATCCTCGACATCGCCTCCGAGTCCGACACGTCCGGCAAGACGCCCGGCACCGACCTGCGCGAGGGCGTACCCACCCTCCCCGTCCTCATGGCCCAGGCCTCCACCGACCCGGCCGACGCCCGGCTGCTGTCGCTCCTCGGCCGCCCGCTGACCGACGACGCCGAGCACGCCGAGGCCCTCGAGCTCATGCGCCGCCACCCGGCCATGGACCAGGCCCGCGACCACGTGCTGGCCGAGGCCGCCCGCGCCAAGAAGCTCCTCGAGGCCCTCGACCCGGGCCCCGTGCGTACGGCGCTGGAGTCCTTCGCCGACATCGTCGCGACCCGCTCGTCCTGACCTCGCCGCGGGGCGGTGCCTGAGCCACGTTCCACGAAGGCTCGAATGTGGGTGGGCCACCGCCGGCGCGCGTGTCGCATGCCGCCGCGCCCGTGGGCGGTGTGGGAGCCACGTTCCACGAGGCCGGGATGTGGGTGGGCCACCGCCCCCGAGAAGCTCGCTCAGACCGCGCTGGCGTGCGCCACGAGGCGCAGTTGGCGGCGGCGGTGGTTGACCGCCTCGACCGTGAAGATCGCGAGCGCGACCCAGACCAGGCCGAAACCGATCCAGCGGCTGGCGGGCATGGCCTCGTCGAAGACGAGGATGCCGAGGGCGAACTGGATGGTGGGGGCGAGGTATTGCAGCAGCCCGAGCGAGACCATCGAGACCCGGATCGCCGCGGCGCCGAAGAGCATCAGCGGGACGGCGGTGATGATGCCGGTGGTCGTGAAGAGGATCGCGTGCCCGGCGCCCTGGCTGCCGAAGGTGGACTCGCCGGTGCTGACCAGCCAGGCGATGTACGCCGCTGCGAACGGTGCGATGACCAGGGTCTCCAGCGTGATGCTCTCCACGGCTCCGACGCCCGCCTGCTTCTTGAGCAGGCCGTAGGTGCCGAAGGAGAAGGCGAGGACGAGCGCGACCCAGGGCGGGCGCCCGTAGTCGATCGTGAGCACGACGACCGCGACGAATGCGATGCCCATCGCGATCCACTGCAGGCGCCGCAGGTGCTCGCCGAGGATCAGCACGCCCATCAGCACGGTCACGAGCGGGTTGATGAAGTAGCCCAGCGAGGTCTCGACGACGCGGGCGTTGTTGACGCCCCAGATGTAGCCGCCCCAGTTGACCGTGATGACGACGGCTGCGCTGCAGATGAGGAGCAGCTTGCGGCGGTCGCGCAGCAGCGCGCGGAACTGCCCCACGCGTTGGGCCAGGACGAGGATGACGAGCATCGTGAGCACCGACCAGACGATGCGGTGGGCGAGGATCTCGATCGCGCCGGCCGGCTCGAGCAGCGTCCAGTAGAGGGGGAAGGTGCCCCAGAGGATGTAGGCCACCGCGCCGAAGATCAGTCCGCGTCGGCTATCTGGCACTCCCGGAGTGTAGAGGCGGCCGGTCGCCTACGATGGAGCGGCCTCGGGGCGTGGGACCCCGTCAGGCCACGTCGTCATCATCACTCGAGGGGGAACTCACCATGCGGACTCTCCGCACCGTCCTGTCGGCCCTGGTCGCCGCACTGCTCCTGGTCGGCGGGCTCGGCACGAGCGCCGGCGCCGGGGCGCTTCCGAAGCGCGTCATCGAGGAGGTGCCGCCGAAGACCAAGCAGGTCTCCTACAACGCCTTCAAGCTCAAGGGCACGGTGGCGGAGCCGCAGCTCGACGGCACCCTGCTGCCCTACGCCAACCAGAAGGTGAAGATCCTCAAGAAGGCGTGCGGCTCCTGCAAGTGGAAGACCGTGAAGAAGGTGAAGACCAACGACAGCGGCGTCTTCAAGACCCGCATCTTCGCCCCGGACAAGGGTCGCTGGAAGTGGCGCTCGAAGGTCGACCACTCCAACGGCTTCGGCAACACCAAGGGCAAGGTCTGGACGCTCTACTTCGACTGAGCCCCGATCCACGATCTCTCGCCTGCTGCGCGCCGCCATTCGGGCGCGCTGGCGGCGTTGTCGCACACTCGACGGGCCCAGCGGCCCGCCTTCGGCGCTCCGCCTAGCCATCACACCCGCCTGGCGACGCTCGCGACGGCGTCGATCGGTGGATCGAGGCTGAACCCCGCCTCACCGCACCTGGACGATCCGGACGACGATCAGCTGATCGTCAGATGATCGTCCAGGTGTCGCCGCCGCCGATCAGCGACGCCAGACGGGCGGAGCGGTCGGCGGCGTCGCCATTTCCGGCCTCGGCGACGGCCACGGAGACCTGCTCGCGAGCCTGGTCGTCGTACGTCGGTCGCTCGACCTGGCGGAAGATGCCGATCGGCGAGGTGTTGAGGTAGCCGGAGTCGGTGAGCCGCGAGATCGCGAAGGCCATCGTCGGGTCGGGGCTGTGGGCGTCGTGGACCACGATGTCAGCCGCGTCCACGTCGGCGGTCGCCACGACCTGGACACCGCCGGTCGCGGTGTCGCGGACCAGGGCCTTCGCCCCGCGCCCGTCCTCGAGCGTGCTGCCGAACGTGACCGGCTCGCCGTGCACGAGCGGGATGATCGCGTCGGCCTTGGTGTCGGGCGACTTGATGGCGTCGAACGCGCCGTCGTTGAAGATCGGGCAGTTCTGGTAGATCTCCACCAGCGACGTGCCGCGGTGGGCGGCGGCGGCGGCGAGCACCGCGGTGAGGTGCTTGCGGTCGGAGTCGATGGTGCGCGCGACGAACGACGCCTCGGCGCCCAGGGCCAGTGACACCGGGTTGAACGGGTGGTCCAGGGAGCCCATCGGGGTCGACTTGGTGACCTTGCCGGTCTCCGACGTGGGGGAGTACTGCCCCTTGGTCAGGCCGTAGATGCGGTTGTTGAAGAGCAGGATCGTCATGTTGACGTTGCGACGCAGGGCGTGGATCAGGTGGTTGCCGCCGATCGACAGCGCATCGCCGTCACCCGTGACGACCCACACCGACAGGTCCTCGCGCGCCGTGGCGATGCCCGTCGCGATCGACGGCGCTCGGCCGTGGATCGAGTGCATGCCGTAGGTGTCGAGGTAGTAGGGGAACCGCGAGGAGCAGCCGATGCCGGAGACGAACACGATGTTCTCGCGGCGCAGGCCGAGGTCGGGCAGGAACGACTGGACGGCCTTGAGCACGGCGTAGTCGCCGCACCCGGGGCACCAGCGCACCTCCTGGTCGGAGGTGAAGTCCTTGCCGGTCTGCGGTCCGTCGGCCGCCGGCACCTGCTCGGTCCCGGAGCGCAGGCCGGGGAGGCCCAACTGGATGGGCGTGCCGGTCAGGGGGGTGCTCATCAGATGTGCTCCTTCTGGGTGGGCTCGCCCCACACGCCGAGCTCGACGTCGATGCCCTCCGCCTGCCCGACCAGCTCTCCGATCGCGTGGGCGAGCTCGGTGGCCTTGAGGGGCAGTCCGCGGACGTGGTTGTAGCCGACGGCGTCGACGAGGTACTTCGCGCGCAGCAGCAGCGACAGCTGGCCGAGGTTCATCTCGGGCACGAGCACCTTGTCGTAGCCCTTGAGGACCTCGCCGAGGTTGCTGGGGAACGGGTTGAGGTGGCGCAGGTGCGCCTGGGCGACCTGGTAGCCGGCCTTGCGCACGCGGCGTACGCCGGCACCGATCGGGCCGTAGGTGGACCCCCAGCCGAGGACCAGCACCTTGGCCTCGCCGGACGGGTCGTCGACCTCGACCAGCGGGATCGAGTCGGCGATCCGGTCGACCTTCGCCTGGCGCGTGCGGACCATGAAGTCGTGGTTGGCGGGGTCGTAGGAGATGTTGCCGTGCCCGTCGCCCTTCTCGAGGCCGCCGATGCGGTGCTCGAGGCCGGCCGTGCCCGGGATCGCCCACGGCCGCGCGAGCGTCTTGTCGTCGCGCAGGTAGGGCCAGAACTCGGCGTCGTCGCCGCTGCCGTGGTTCTTCTCGGTGGCGAAGTCGGGGTCGATCACCGGCAGGTCCTCGACGGCCGGGACCCGCCACGGCTCGGAGCCGTTGGCGAGGTAGCCGTCGGAGAGCAGCAGGACCGGTGTGCGGTAGGTGACGGCGATCCGGGTGGCCTCCACGGCCGCGGCGAAGCAGTCACCGGGGGACTGGGGCGCCACGATCGGCACCGGCGCCTCGCCGTTGCGGCCGAACATCGCCTGGAGCAGGTCGGCCTGCTCGGTCTTGGTCGGCAGGCCCGTCGAGGGGCCGCCGCGCTGCACGTCGACGACGACGAGCGGCAGCTCGGTCATCACGGCGAGGCCGATCGCCTCGGACTTCAGCGCCACGCCGGGCCCCGAGGTGGAGGTGACGCCGAGGTGGCCGACGTAGGACGCACCGATGGCGGCACCGACGCCGGCGATCTCGTCCTCGGCCTGGAACGTCGTCACGCCGAAGGACTTGTGCTTCGACAGCTCGTGGAGGATGTCGGAGGCGGGCGTGATCGGGTAGGTGCCGAGGAACACCGGCAGCCCGGACTGCACGCCGCCGGCGACGAGCCCGTAGGCCAGAGCGAGGTTGCCGGTGATGTTGCGGTAGGTGCCGGGCGCCATGACGGCCGGCTTGATCTCGTACTGGACGGCGAAGGCCTCGGTGGTCTCGCCGAAGTTCCACCCGGCCTTGAACGCCGCCAGGTTGGCGTCGCGGATGTCGGGCACCTTCGCGAAGCGCTTGGTGAGGAACGCCGTCGTCGGGTCGGTGGGGCGGCCGTACATCCAGGACAGGAGCCCAAGCGCGAACATGTTCTTCGCGCGGGAGGCGTCCTTGCGCGAGAGGCCGAACTCCTTGACCGCCTCGACCGTCATGCCGGTCAGGTCGACGGTGTGCAGGGCGTACTCGTCCAGGCTGTCGCCGTCCAGCGGGTTGTCGGTGTAGCCCGCCTTGGTGAGGTTGCGCGCGGTGAAGTCGTGGGTGTCGACGATGATCGTGGCGCCCTTGTGGAGGTCGCCGAGGTTGGCGCGCAGCGCGGCCGGGTTCATCGCGACGAGCACGTCGGGGGCGTCGCCCGCGGTGAGGATGTCGTGGTCGGCGAAGTGCACCTGGAACGACGACACGCCCGGGAGCGTGCCCTGGGGGGCGCGGATCTCCGCGGGGAAGTTGGGCAGCGTGACCAGGTCGTTGCCGAACGCCGCTGTCTCCTGGGTGAACCGGTCACCGGTCAGCTGCATGCCGTCTCCGGAGTCTCCGGCGAACCGGATGATGACGCGGTCGAGCTGCTTGACCTGCTTGTCGGTCTGGGTCACCTCTGCCCTGCTTCCTACGTGTCACGAGAGTCGTCTCCCAGCTGCCCACGATAGTCGCGGCCGGGGCGTGATCCCGCCGCTCCCCACGTGATGGACGCCTCCCCGGTACCCCGTCCGCGGCGTGCGTGACCCACGACACGCGCCCGAACTCCGGTCAATGTCATCGCGGTCGATAAAGTCATGTATCTTTCTCGACATTGCACCCCGATCGAGAAAGTCGAGCATCCCCCATGCAGATCCGTTCACGTGCCGCGCTTGCGGCCGCACTAGTCGGGGCACTGGCCCTGTCCGCCTGCGCCCCCGGTGGCGCCAGCAGCAGCGACGAGGATGACTCCAACACCATCCACATCGTCGGCTTCGCGGTCCCCGAGGCCGCCAACAAGAACATCGCCACGGAGTTCAACAAGACGCCCGAGGGTGAGGGCGTGAAGTTCCAGACCTCCTACGGTCCTTCGGGGGACCAGAGCCGCGCCGTCGCCGCCGGCCTCAAGGCCGACTACGTCCACTTCTCGGTCCCGACCGACGTCACCCGTCTCGTCGACGAGGGCCTCGTGGCGGACGACTGGGACGCCGGGGACAACAAGGGCGTCGTGTCGCACTCGGTCGTGGTGTTCGGTGTCCGCGACGGCAACCCCAAGAACATCAAGGACTGGGACGACCTGATCAAGCCGGGCGTCGAGATCGTCACGCCCAACCCCGCGTCGTCCGGTGCCGCGCGCTGGAACGCCCTCGCGGCCTACGGTCAGGTCATCAGCGACGGTGGCACCGAGAAGGAAGCCACCGAGTACGTCAACAAGTTCTTCAAGAACGTCGTGTCGCTGCCCAGCAGCGGTCGTGACGCCACCACCGCCTTCCTCGGCGGCACCGGTGACGTCCTGATGGCCTACGAGAACGAGGCGATCCTCGCCGCGCAGAACGACGAGGGCTTCGAGTACGTCCTCCCGGACACCAGCCTCCTGATCGAGAACGCGGGCGCCATCCTGGAGGACGCCTCCGAGCCGTCGCAGGCCTGGCTGGACTTCGTCCTCTCCGACGAGGGCCAGAAGCAGTTCGCCCTCACCGGCTTCCGCCCGATCCGCGACGACGTCGACTACGGCGGCACCGTCGAGGGTGCGGCCGACCCGTCCAACCCGTTCCCCGAGGTCGGCACGCTGCTGACGGTCGACGAGGACTTCGGCGGCTGGGACGAGGTGTCGACCAAGTTCTTCGACGAGGAGAACGGCCTGATCTTCGAGGCCATCCTCGGCGCCGGCCTCTCCCTCGAGTGACCTGCCGCGCCACTCACATCTGTCATGACCTCAACTGAGATCGCAGCGGTCCGACCGGCGAGGACTCCTCGCCGGTCGGGGCCGCGCTCCACGCTCACGCGGTCGTCGGGACTCGGGCTCGGCATCGCCATGATCTGGTTCAGCGCGCTGGTCCTGATCCCCCTGGCGGCCGTCGTCGTCACCGCCATCGACGGCGGCTGGGACGTCTTCTGGACGACCATCACCAACGGCCAGACCGCCGCCGCCATCAAGCTCACCGTCTTCACCGCCGCCGGCGTCACGGTCGTCAACGTCGTGATGGGCCCGCTCATCGCCTGGGTCCTGGTCCGCGACCGCTTCTGGGGCAAGTCGGTGCTGGAGGTGCTGATCGACATCCCGTTCGCGCTGCCGACCATCGTCGCCGGCCTGGTGCTGCTCTCGCTCTACGGCACCGACAGCCCGATCGGCATCGACATCGCCAACCAACGCCCGGCCGTGTTCCTCGCGTTCCTCTTCGTCACCCTGCCGTTCGTGGTCCGCATGGTCCAGCCGGTGCTCGAGGAGCTCGACCTCGACGTGGAGGAGGCCGCCGCCTCGCTCGGCGCGAGCCGGTTCACGACCTTCCGCCGCATCATCCTGCCCAGCCTCACGCCGGCCATCACCGCCGGCGCGGCCCTGTCCTTCGCCCGCGGCGTCAGCGAGTACGGCTCGCTGGTCCTGCTGTCGGGCAACCTCCCGTTCAAGACCGAGGTCACCTCCGTGCGCATCCTCAGCAGCATCGAGAACGACAACGTCGCGGCCGCCGCGGCCGTCGCGACGGTCCTGCTGGCCATCTCGCTCACGGTGATCGTGGTCCTGGACCTGATCCAGAGGCGGGTGGCTGCACGTGGCTGACACGCTGATCCGCCCGCCCGCCGAGGTGCCTCCCGTCGAGGAGCGCCGCAAGTCCCCGCGGGTGCGCAAGACCCCGGTCACCTACCTGCTCCGGTTCATCGTCACCGCCTACCTGTTCTTCCTGGTGGCGTGGCCGGTGTCCCTGGTCGTGACCCACACCTTCGACAACGGGTTCGAGTCGATCCGCCTGCTCCTCGAGGACCCCGACATGGTCGTGGCGCTGCAGCTCAGCGCGTACGTCGCGTTCTGGTCGGTGCTCATCAACACGGTCTTCGGCGTCGGCATGTCGCTGCTGCTCGTCCGCTACGAGTTCCCGGGCAAGCGACTGCTCAACTCCCTGCTCGACATCCCGCTCTCGGTGTCGCCGATCGTCGTCGGGCTCGCGCTGGTGCTGGTCTACGGCGGCCGCAACGGCTGGTTCGGCCCGACGCTCGCCGGCTGGGGCATCGACGTGATCTTCTCGACGCCAGGCATCATCATGGCGACGACCTTCGTGGCGCTGCCGCTGATGATCCGCGAGCTCGTGCCGGTGCTCGAGGAGATCGGCATCGAGCAGGAGCAGGCCGCCCAGAGCCTCGGCGCCAACGGGCTCCAGCGCTTCTGGCGGATCACCCTGCCCTCCATCAAGTGGGGCATCACGTACGGCGTCGTGCTGACGCTGGCCCGGTCGCTCGGCGAGTTCGGGGCGGTCAAGGTCGTCTCGGGCAACGTGCTCGGCCAGACCCGCACGGCGACCCTGGCGGTCGAGGAGAAGTACCTCAACTTCGACCAGCAGGGTGCCTACGCCACCGCCTTCCTGCTCGCGATGGTGTCCGTCGCCTGCATCGTCGTCGTCGGGATCCTCCGGCCCAAGAACAACCACTGACCTCCCCTGCACCCGCACCCCTGACCTCACACCCCTGATCGACCAGAGAGGCACCACCATGAGCATCGAAGTGACCGGCCTGAACAAGAAGTTCGGCGACTTCGTGGCGCTCGACGACGTCAACGTCACGATCCCGACCGGCCAGCTCACCGCCCTGCTCGGGCCCAGCGGCGGCGGCAAGTCGACCCTGCTCCGCATCATCGCGGGCCTGGAGAGGGCCGACACCGGCTCGGTCACCATCGAGGGCGTCGAGGCCACCCACCTGCCCGCGCAGAAGCGCAACGTCGGCTTCGTCTTCCAGCACTACGCCGTCTTCAAGCACATGACGGTGGCCAAGAACGTCGCCTTCGGACTCGAGATCCGCAAGCGCCCGAAGGACGAGATCGAGCACCGCGTCCAGGAGCTGCTCAAGCTCGTGCACCTCTCGCAGTTCGCCCACCGGCTGCCCTCCCAGCTCTCCGGCGGCCAGCGCCAGCGCATGGCGCTCGCTCGTGCCCTCGCGGTGGAGCCGTCCGTGTTGCTGCTCGACGAGCCGTTCGGCGCCCTTGACGCCAAGGTCCGCAAGGAGCTGCGCGACTGGCTGCGCCGCCTCCACGACGACGTGCACGTGACGACCGTCTTCGTCACCCACGACCAGGAGGAGGCCCTGGAGGTCGCCGACGAGATCGTCGTGATCAACGAGGGCCGCGTCGAGCAGATCGGCACCCCCGACCAGCTCTACGACGAGCCGGCCAACGACTTCGTGATGTCGTTCCTCGGCGAGGTGACCCACCTCGGTGGCGTCTCGCTCCGCCCCCACGACATCGAGCTCGAGTCCTCGCCCCAGCTGGCGGGGAGCGTCGAGGGCACGATCTCGCGCATGGTCCGGATCGGCTTCGAGGTGCGCCTCCACGTGCTGACCGTCGACGGCGACGAGGTGTCGGTGGTGGTCACCCGCGCCCACCAGCGGTCGCAGGGGCTCCAGGAGGGGAGCACCGTCTGGCTCACCCCTGCGGCTGGGGCGACCGTGGTGCCGCGGATGGCTGCGGCCGTCTGACCACCGCGGGCTCGGCCAGAAGGTCACGGATGCGTGTAGCGACGGTTACCGTGCGCCTGTGACCATCGCGACGACCGCCGACGAGCTGTGGGCCGCCGTCGAGACCTTCGACGCCGAGGCCGCGGAGGTCGCCATCGCCCGGCTCCTCTGGGACGTGCCGCTGTCCGGTGCGGTGACCGGAGTGGTCCTTCCGTTCCTGCAGGAGGTCGGCGACCGCTGGGAGGCCGGCACGATCTCGGTCGCCCACGAGCACTTCGTCAGCGACATGCTGCGCCGCACGCTGACCGCGCTGGCTGCGGTGCCCCCGGCCCCGGTGCTGGCGGACGCCACGGCGGTGGCGCCGGTCGTCCTCCTCGCCTGCCCGCCGGGGGAGCGGCACGACATGGTGCTGCTCTGCGTGGCGCTGATGCTGCGTGAGCGGGGCGTACGGGCGCGGTTCCTGGGGGCGGACACTCCGGTGCCGGCCATCCTCACCGCGGCGCGCGGCTCGCGCGCCGACGCCGTCGTGCTCGCGGCGACGCGGCCGACGATGTTCACCTCGCACGCGTCGGCGCTGCGCAAGCTCGCCGCCGACCACCCGCTGTACGCCGCCGGGCGCGGCGCGGACGAGCAGACGCTCGCCGAGATCGGGGCGCTGCCGCTGCCGGCCGACCCCGTCCGGGCGGTCGTGGTGCTCGTCGGTGCGCTGACCACGCTCACCAGTCGCTGGTGAAGCGCTGAGCCCCGCCAGCCCCCCAGGCCTGACGGGGCTCGACCCCATCCCCACATCTGCGATCGACGGTACGCCCGAGGTCGGGATTCGGTAAGAGGCGTTGCCTCACTTCACCGCTCAGGGTGGGAGAGGCCTAGACCATCCGCCGCGATGGCGGGGGTCACGTGTTGTGAAGCGAGTCACACCGTCTTTACTTTCGGTGGCCCCGACCGCCCTGCCTACACTCGTCGGTGACCCCGGTCGTTCAACCCCCGTGAGCGATCGGGGTCACCCATGCGCCGGCGCCGTTGCTGACATCTGGCGACGAGAAGAACGCCCCACGACCAACCCCCTGGTCGCGGGGCGTTCCCGTCTCCGGCGACGATGCAGGCGTCCCCCCGTGCGACTCCCGCACCCTCGCGTACGACCAACGTAGGCAGCGCGGCCGGCGGCGTCCCCGGCTTCGAGAGATCTTCGACGTTCCACACAGTTCAGCCACCGGCGCGCGCCCCACGCCCGTGGCCTGCGGCGTCAGCGGTAGTTGGTGAACTGCACCGCGAAGTCGTAGTCCTGCGACTTCACCAGCTGCTGGACGGCCTGCAGGTCGTCGCGCTTCTTCGACGAGACCCTCAGCTCCTCGCCCTGCACCTGCGCCTTGACGCCCTTGGGGCCCTCGTCGCGGATGAGCTTGGAGATCTTCTTGGCGTCCTCGGAGGTGATGCCCTCCTTGAGCGCGATGTCGATCTTGGAGACCTGGCCGGACTGGCGCGGCTCGGAGGCGTCGAGGATCTTCAGGCTCTGGTTGCGCTTGATCAGCTTGTCCTGGAAGACGCTGAGCACGGCGCTGGCGCGGTCGTCGGCCGAGGCCGTGATCTCGATCGCCTGCTCGCCCTTCCACTCGATGGACGCCCCGGTGCCCTTGAAGTCGAAGCGGTTCGCGATCTCCCGGGCCGTCTGGCTGAGCGCGTTGTCGACCTCCTGGCGGTCCAGCTTGCTCACGATGTCGAAGCTCGAGTCAGCCATGGTTGTGCCTCCTGAGGGGCTCGTCGCGGGGCTCGCCGCAGCGTGCCCCGGCAATTCGTGGTGAAGTGCGTGCCTTGCTATTGTTCCGCACGGCCCGGCAGGTTGCCCGAGCGGCCAAAGGGAGCTGACTGTAAATCAGCCGGCATTGCCTACAGAGGTTCGAATCCTCTACCTGCCACTGGACGTCGTCCAGTCGCGAGACCCCCGCACCGGTGTGCGGGGGTCTCGTGCGTCATGGGTCGTGGCTGCTTGACTGCCCGGATGGACGACGCCTCCCTCCACGACGCCGCCGCTCCGGACGAGGCCTGGCTCGACGCCGAGTGCCGGCGTCTGCTCGACTTCGGCCGACGCGTCGTGCACCCCCGGGGCGGTGCGGCGTGGCTCGACGACGACGGCGCGCCCGACCTCGACCGTCCGGTGCACACCTGGATCACGAGCCGCACCGTCCACGTCCACGGGATCGGCGCGCTGCTGGGCGTCGACGGGGCCGCCTCGACCGCCGCAGGGGCCCTCGACGGCCTGCGCGGCGTGCTCCGCGACCCCGAGCACGGCGGCTGGTTCGGCGAGGTCGGTCCGGGCGGCGAGCCCGACGACGCCAAGTCCTGCTACGCCCACGCGTTCGTGATGCTCGCCGGCTCGACCGCCGTCGTCGCGGGCCTGCCGGGCGCCGACGACGTGCTCGCCGAGGCGACGCAGGTCTTCGAGGAGCACTTCTGGGACGACGACCTCGGCCGTGTCGTCGACGAGTGGGACCGGGTCTGGACCACCCCCGTGCCCTACCGCGGCCTCAACTCGACGATGCACTCGCTCGAGGCGATGCTCGCGGTCGGCGACGTCACCGGTGACGACGTCTGGCACCGGAGGGCGGCCCGGCTGGCCGGCCTGGTGCTCGAGCTCGCACCGTCGTACGACGGCCGGCTGCCCGAGCACTTCGGCCCGGACTGGTCGGTCGACCTCGAGCTCAACAGCGACCGGCCCGACGACCCGTTCAAGCCCTACGGCGCGACCGTCGGGCACGGCCTCGAGTGGTCGCGGCTGCTGCTCCACCTCGAGGCCACCCTGGGCGACGCGGCGCCTGCCGGGCTGCTCGACACCTCGCGCCTGCTCTTCGACCGCGCGGTCGCCGACGGCTGGCACGTCGACGGCGCGCCGGGCTTCGTCTACACCACCGACTGGCAGGGCCGACCCGTCGTGCGCCAGCGCATGCACTGGGTGGTCGCCGAGGGCATCTCAGCCGCTGCGGCGCTGCACCGCCGCACGGGCGAGGAGGGCTACGCCCGGCGCTACGCCGAGTGGTGGGCCTACGCCCGCGACCACCTGGTCGACCTCGAGCGGGGGTCGTGGCACCACGAGCTCGACGCCGCCAACCGGCCGCAGGCCAGCGTGTGGCCCGGCAAGCCCGACCTCTACCACGCGGTGCAGGCGACCCTCCTCCCGCGACTGCCCCTCGCCCCGAGTCTCGCCCGTGCGGTGGCGATGTCGGGCGGGCTCCGCGCACCGGCATGATGGGGGCATGACCGACGCGCAGCCCCGGATCCTCGTCGTCGGCGAGGCGCTCGTCGACGTGGTGCCCGGCCCCGACGGCACGACCCGCGACCACCCCGGCGGCAGCCCCGCCAACGTCGCGATCACTCTGGGCCGGCTCGGGCGCGACGTACGTCTCGTGACGCTCCTCGGCGACGACCCGCGTGGTGACGCCGTGCGGGCGTGGCTGGAGGCCAGCGACGTCACCGTGCTCGCGGGCCCGACCGGCTCCGGCCGTACGTCGACCGCGGCGGTGACGCTCGACGAGTCCGGCGCCGCGACCTATGACTTCGACCTCGACTGGCACCTGCAGTCGGTGCCCGACGAGCCGTGCGACGTGCTCCACGTGGGGTCCATCGCAACGGTCCTCGACCCGGGCGCCGACACGGTGCTCGAGGCGTTCCGCACCCACCGTGGGCGGGCGCTGCTCTCGCTCGACCCGAACGCGCGCCCCGCGATCACCCCGGACCGCACCGGACCCGTCGCTCGCGTCGAGGAGCTCGTCGCGCTCGCCGACGTGGTCAAGGTGAGCGACGAGGACCTCCACTGGCTCCACCCCGACGACGACCCCGTCGCCACCGCCGCCCGCTGGGCCGAGGCCGGCCCCGGCCTGGTCGTCGTGACGCGCGGCGGTGCCGGCGCGGTTGCCGTGCGCCCCGGCGGGACCGTGCTCGACGTGCCCGGCGTGCCGGTCGCCGTGGCCGACACCGTGGGCGCGGGCGACACCTTCAGCGGCGTGCTGGTCGATGCCCTGCTGGCTCACGGCGTGCGCGGCGCAGGTGCAGCCGAGGCGCTCCGCGCGCTGACCGACCGCGACCTGCTCGAGGTCGTCACCACCGCCGCCATCGGCGCTGCGATCAACGTCTCCCGGCCTGGCGCCGACCCGCCGACGCGCGCGGAGCTCTCCGCCGCGCTCGGCGTGGACCACGAAGCCGGGCAGGAGTGACCGCGGAGCAGATCCACGACATCGGCAAGCGGCGGGCCTGGGTCATCTGGGGTGTCTCGCTCGCCGTCTACGTGCTGGCGGTGTTCAACCGCAGCTCGCTCGGTGTCGCGGGGATCATCGCGTCCGAACGGTTCCACATCAGCGCCACCAGCCTGGCGACGTTCACCGTGCTGCAGCTCGTCGTGTACGCCGGCATGCAGGTGCCGGTCGGGGTCCTGCTCGACCGCTACGGCTCGCGCGCCATGCTGCTGGCCGGCCTGGTGCTGATGAGTGCGGGCCAGCTGGCCTTCGCCTTCACGACCTCCTTCGGCGGGGCCGTCGCGGCGCGCGCCGTCGTGGGCGCGGGCGACGCGATGATCTTCGTGAGCGTGATCCGGCTCGTCACGATCTGGTTCCTGGTGCGGCAGGCGCCGATGGTCACCCAGCTCACCGGCCTGACGGGGCAGCTCGGCGCGATCGCCGCGGCCGGCCCGCTGTCGTACCTCCTCCACGAGCTGGGCTGGACGCGCACGTTCGCGCTGGCCTCCAGCCTCGGCCTCGTGCTGCTCGTCGCGGTCGTCGCGCTCGTCAAGGACTCGCCCTACCGGCGCGACGCGGTCGTCGCGATCAAGCTCCGGGCGCTCGCCCAGTCGGTCCGCACGGTGTGGGGCAACCCCGGCACGCGGTTGGGGATGTGGTCCCACTTCTCCTCCCAGTTCTCCGTCACCGTCTTCACGCTGCTGTGGGGCTACCCGTTCCTGGTGCAGGGCCTGGGTTGGTCCTCCGCCGAGGCGAGCACACTGCTGATGGCGATGACCGCGTGGGCCGTGGTGAGCGGGCTGGTGCTGGCGCGCCTGGTGGGCCGGCTGCCCTACTACCGCTCCTGGATCGTGGTCGGCGTCGTGCTGACGATGGTCGTGCCGTGGACCGGGGTGCTGCTCTGGCCCGGCGTCGCGCCGACGTGGCTGGTGGTCGTCATGGCGTTCGCGACGGCCAGCGGCGGACCGGCGTCGATGGTCGGCTTCGACCTGGCCCGCTCGTTCACACCCCCGCACGAGACGGGCCGCGCCAACGGGCTCGTCAACATCGGCGGCTTCACCGCGTCGCTGCTGACGATGGCCCTGATCGGCGTCGTCCTCGACCTGTCGTCCTCCGGTGGGATGGAGTCCTACACGCTCGGCGACTTCAAGCTCGCGATGTCCGTGCAGTACATCTTCTGGACGCTCGGCGTCGTGCAGACCCTTCGCTACCGCCGCCGCGGGCTGGCCCACCTCGCCCGGGTCCACCCCGGGTCGGTCGAGCAGATGCGGGCCGGCCACCCGTTCGTCCACCCGGGGATCGGCACGGAGGGCGTCTAGCCCTGGGCCAGCGGGTCCTTCGGGAGGTCCTGCGGGTTGACGACCGCGGGATCGACGAACTGGTGCGCGTCGCCCATGAACGTGTGGACGAAGCCGCAGCGGATGCAGATCACGCCCTCCGCCGAGCGGTTCAACCAGTCGAGGTCGAAGAACGTCATCCCGGTCGTCGTCATCTTCACCTCGCGCCGCGCGAACACCAGCCCCTCGCAGACGTGGCAGGCGAGGAAGGACTGGGTCGGCCGGATGAAGACGTGCACGGGACGAACGTAGCGGCGCGACGGAGCGGGGAGGCCACAACCGCCACACGTGTGGCGGGTGTCGCCTCCGGAGTCGCCGCGCGATCCCCGGCTGACCGGGGATTCCGTAGGTTGTCGGCCCGTGCAAGGCCTGACAAGTTCAGCGATCCCCGGCTGACCGGGGATTCATGGCCGCGCCGGGATCAGCCGATCTCGCCGTCCCCGTCGGGGTCGAGGTCGCCGGTGGGGTCCTCGGCGGTCGGGTCCTCGAGGAAGTCACCGCCGACGGGGTGGCCCTGCCAGGACACCATCTCCCAGCCGGAGTCGTGGTCGCCCTCGAGCACGACGAGCGCGGTGTTGTGGAGCGGCTGGGTCGGGGGCGGCGCGTCGGGGTGGGGTGTCATCCGGGTCGAGACCCAGGTGCGGAGCGCGGCCCCGTGGCTGACGACCAGCGCGGCGTCGTGGCCCGCCTCGACGATGGTACGGACGGCCGCGTCGTAGCGGGCGAGGAACTCCTCGCCGGTCTCGCCGCCCGGCATCCGGTGGGTGAGGTCGCCCTCGAGCCAGGTGGCGACGGCGCCGATGTAGCCGGCGACCGCGTCGTGGTCGCTGCGCATCTCGAAGTCACCGGCGTCGATCTCCTGCAGCCCGTCGAGCTGGACCGGCTCGATGCCGCGGTCCTCGGCGGTGGGGGCGGCGGTCTGGTGGGTACGCACCCGGCTGGAGACGTAGATCGCGTCGATCCGTTCGCTGGCGATCGCCTTCGCGGCCGCCGCGGCCTGGGCGCGACCGAGGTCGGTGAGGTCGAGACCGGGGTGGGCGGTGTCGAGCTCGCCGGAGACGTTGGCGTGGGTCTGGCCGTGACGCATGAGCAGGAGTCGCAAGAAGGGTCCTCTGAACGGAGCTGGTCGCTGGCTAGTCGTTGAACGGGGACGTCTTGCTGGAGGCGAGCTCGCGGGCCTGCTCCAGCGGCACGCCCTCCAGTGCCTCGGCGATGTCGGAGCCGACGTGGCTCACCTCGGTGCCGCGCTCGAGCAGCACCTGGGTGTGCACGAGGCGGTCGTCGTAGGTGTGCACCATCGTGAAGCCGTGGCCGGCGTCGACGCCCGACACGAAGCGGTCGACGGGCGCCGGGTCGATGGTGTAGCAGCTGGCCGCCGTCACCGAGACCGGTACGCCGGCGAAGGTCGACCACGTCGGCAGGTGGAGGTGCCCGGCCAGGATGCCGCGCACGTCCGTGCCGGTGATCACGTCGCCGAGCGCCTGCTGGTCGTGCAGCTCGATGAGCTCGGCGGCTCGGATCATCGGCAGCGGGAGCGGCGGGTGGTGCATCGCCAGCAGCGTGCCGTGCTCGGCAGGCGTGGCGAGGACGTCGGCCAGCCACGCCAGCTGCTCGGGGAGCAGCTCACCGTGGTGGTATCCCGGCACGCTGGTGTCGAGGGCGACGATCCGCAGACCGTCGACCTCGTGCACCCGGTCCTGGCAGCCCGCGTCGTCGGAGTCGAAGAGGGCCTTCGCGAAGGGTGCGCGCTCGTCGTGGTTGCCCATCGTCCAGACGAGCGTCGCGCCGATCCCGGCGGCGAAGGGCTCGACGATCGATCGGAGCCGGTCGTAGGCGTCGGGCTCGGCCCGGTCGGCGAGGTCGCCGGTGAAGACGATCGCCTGCGGTGCCGGTTGCACGGCCGCCAGCCGGTCGAGCGTCCGGCGCAGGTTGGCGTCGTTGTCGATGACGCCGTAGTGGAGGCCGCCGCCTCCGATGAGGTGCGGGTCGCTGAGGTGGGCGACGACGTGCCGCGGGGCGGCGTACTGGCCGAGCTGGATCACGGTGAGCAGCCTAGGACCCGGACGGGCGGGCCGGGAGCCCCAGCGGTACGTCAGCGCGCGGGCAGGATCCGACCGGTGACCTCGCCGAGGCTGATGCGGCCGCCGCCCGTGCTGGGCGCGGAGTAGCGCAGCGTCACCTCGTCGCCGTCCTCGAGGAACGTGCGCTCGCGCCCGCCGGCCGTGAACGGCTCCTTGCCGCCCCAGCTCAGCTCGAGCAGCGAGCCGCGCTGGTCCGGCTCCGGGCCCGAGATCGTGCCGGAGGCCCACAGGTCACCGGTGCGCAGGCTGGCGCCGTTGACGGTGGTGTGGGCCAGCATCTGCGCCGGCGACCAGTACATGTCGCGGTAGGGCGGACGGGCGACGACGTCGCCGCCGAGCACCACCTCCACCTCGATGTCGAGGCCGGCGGGCCCGTCGACGCGGAGGTAGTCGAGCACCGGCGGGTCGTCCTGGCCGGGCAGGTCGGTCCAGGCGGCCTCGAGTGCCGCCAGCGGGGTGACCCACGCGCTGACCGAGGTTGCGAACGACTTGCCGAGGAAGGGCCCGAGCGGGACGTACTCCCAGGCCTGGATGTCGCGCGCCGACCAGTCGTTGAGGCCCACGACACCGAAGGTGTGCCGCGCGAAGGCCGCCGTGGGCACCCGCTCGCCCATCGCGGACGGCACGCCGACCACGAAGCCGAGCTCGGCCTCGATGTCGAGGCGCTGCGACGGGCCGTAGGTCGGGAGGTCGTCCGTCGGTGCCTTGCGCTGCCCGCACGGGCGTACGACGTCGGTGCCCGACACGACCACCGTGCCGGAGCGGCCGTGGTAGCCCACCGGGAGGTTCTTCCAGTTGGGCAGCAGGGGCTCGGAGTCGGGCCGGAACATCCGGCCGACGTTGGAGGCGTGGTGCTCGGAGGCGTAGAAGTCGACGTAGTCGCCGACCACGAACGGCAGCAGCATCGTCACCGAGTCCACCGCTGCGAGCGCGGGCTCGACGAGGTCACGCTCGGTCTGGTCGGTGAGCAGGCCCGTCACCCACGCCCGGGTGGACTCCCAGACGGCCGGCCCGGCCGCCATGAACGGGTTGAGGGTGGGCTGGTCGAACAGCTCGTGCGTGTCGACCATGTCGGCGGCCGCGACGACGCTCAGGTCGAGCACCTGGTCGCCGATCCGCACCGCCACCCGCGGCCGTTCGCCGGAGCGCGCGAACACGCCGTAGGGCAGGTGGTCGACGTCGAACCCGGAGCCCGCGGCCCCCTCGACCCAGGTGGTGCGGCTCATCGGGGTGGTCATGCGGGGTCCTCCACGAGTCCGAGGGCGATCAGGTCGTCGAGCGGCTCCGTGACCGAGCACGAGCCGAACGAGGTGAACCAGCGACGCGCGGCGGCGACGCCGCCGTCGGCGAGGCCGGCCGAGAGTGCGGCGCCGTCGCGCTGCTCGAGCTGCGCGGTCGCGTCGTCGACCGAGCCGCCGTCCCACAGCGTCCTCGTCGCGGCCAGCACGTTGAGGAAGCCGTGCACGCCCCCGCCCTCGGGGTCGTGGCGGACGGCGCGGTGCAGCCCGGCCGTGGCCTTGAAGCGGGTCTCGCGGTCGAGCGCGGCGTCGATCCAGGCGGCGACGGTCGCGGAGTCCGGGACCAGGTCGTGGTCGACGTTGCCGAGGCGCAGCTTGAGGCGGTGCCCGCAGGCCGCGACCTCGTCGGCGGCGCTGAGCCAGGCGGCGGTGGCGGTCCCGGGCAGCTCGATGAAGAGGGGTACGTCGACCTCGGCCGCGCGCAGCGCGGCGTCGATGCGGCGGACGTTGCCCACCGGGTCGTCGACGTCGCGGACGGCGATCTCGACGGCCGCCACCTGCAGCCCGAGCCGGGTGGCCGCGCCGAGCGGTCCGGCGAGCTGGCCCGCTCCGCCGGTGACCACGACCGACAGCGGCGCACCGAACCCGCGGACGAGCGGCAGGTCGGTGTCGCGGAGCACGAAGCTGCCCACGAGGTCGGCCCACCACTCGCCACGGCGCCCGGTGTGGGCGGCGGTGGCGTCGTGGAGGGGCGCGTCGCCCGGGGGGAAGATCGCGGCGTCGTCGACGAGGCCGCGCCACTCCTCTGGCCAGGTGGAGGCCCGCGGTGCGGGATCGACAGGTGCGTGACTGGAGACCACGGGGCTACTCTAGCCACCAGATAGCGGACGCCTGCGTCCGATAGTCGGATGATTGGATCGCACCCCGATGGCCCACTACCGCGCACTCGGCCGGCTGCCCCGGCAGCGCCACACCCAGCTCCGCGACGACGACGGCCACCTCTTCCGCGAGGAGCTGATGGGGGAGGAGGGCTTCTCGTCCGACTCCTCGCTGCTCTACCGCCGGGGCGTGCCCAGCGCGATCACCGACAGCCGGGTGTGGGACCTGCCCGACCAGTCGCGCACGCCCAACCACCCGCTCAAGCCGCGTCACCTCAAGCTCCACGACCTGGAGACCGGGAGCTGCCCTGTCGAGGGCCGCCGGCTGGTCCTCGGCAACAACGACGTCCGCATCACCTACGTCGTCACCGGCACCGACCCCTCGCCGCTCTACCGCAACGCGATCGGTGACGAGTGCGTCTTCGTGGAGTCCGGCACAGGGGTCGTCGAGACCGTCTTCGGCGTCGTGCCCTACCGCGCCGGCGACTACGTGCTCGTCCCGCGCGCGACCGACCACCGCTGGGTGCCGACCGAGCCGTCGCGGCTCTACGCGATCGAGGCCAACAGCCACATCCACCCGCCCAAGCGCTACCTCTCGCGCTTCGGCCAGCTCCTCGAGCACGCGCCCTACTGCGAGCGGGACCTCCACGGCCCTGCCGACACCTTCCAGGCCGAGGGCACCGACGTCGACGTCCTGGTCAAGCACCGCACCAGCGCCGGCATCGTCGGCACCCGGCTGACCTACGCGACGCACCCCTTCGACGTGGTCGGCTGGGACGGCTGCCTCTACCCCTACACGTTCAACATCGAGGACTACATGCCGATCACCGGCAAGGTCCACCAGCCCCCGCCGGTGCACCAGGTCTTCGAGGGCTGGAACTTCGTCATCTGCAACTTCCTGCCCCGCAAGGTCGACTACCACGACCTCGCCATCCCGGTGCCCTACTACCACTCCAACGTCGACTCCGACGAGGTCATGTTCTACGTCGGTGGCGACTACGAGGCCCGCAAGGGCTCGGGGATCGGCATCGGCTCGATCAGCCTGCACCCCGGCGGCCACGCGCACGGTCCGCAGCCCAGCGCGATCGAGGCCAGCCTGGGGGTCCAGTACTTCGACGAGTCGGCCGTCATGGTCGACACGTTCGCCCCGCTCGAGCTGGGCGAGGGCGGCCTCACCGTCGAGGACCCGGCGTACGCCTGGACCTGGGCGGGGCGCGGCCCCAGTCCCGCGGGTGGTGCGGCCGGCGACGACGGCGGCCCGGCGGTCTACAGCAACAGCTGAGGCCGCCGCCGGCCGCGGACCACTCCTTCGGGTGATCGTTAGCGTGGCGAGCATGACGACCGCCGCGCTGCCGCCCTGCGTCTTCCTGCTGTTCGGCGCCCGCGGAGACCTCGCGGCGCGCAAGCTGTTCCCGGGGCTCTACCGGCTCGCCGCGGCCGGCCGGCTGCCCGAGGACTACGCCGTCATCGGCAGCGGGCGGCACTCGCCCGGCTCGGACGACGACTTCCGCGACGAGGTGCGCGAGGGGCTGCGCGAGTCGGTCGACGACCTCGACGAGGACGTCGCGCGCGTCCTGCTCGACCGGGTGTCGTTCCGGACCTCCGACGCCGACGACGGCGCGGACCTCGCGGCCCGGGTGCGGGAGGTCGAGGAGGGCCTCGGGGACGACGTGCGCCGCGTCGTCTACCTGTCGGTGCCGCCGACCGCGATGTCCGGGATGGTCGGCATGCTCGGGCGCGAGGGGCTGGCCGAGCGGGCCCGCCTGGTGATCGAGAAGCCCTTCGGCCTCGACCTGCAGTCCTTCGAGGAGCTCGACCGGGACGTGCACGAGGTCTTCGAGGAGGAGCAGGTCTTCCGCATCGACCACTTCCTCGGCAAGGAGGCCGTGCAGAACCTGCTGGCGCTGCGCTTCGCCAACGCCCTCTTCGAGCCGGCGTGGGACCGCCGCAGCATCGCCTCGGTGCAGGTCGACGTCCCCGAGACGCTGGCGATGGAGGGCCGTGGCTCGTTCTACGAGTCGACCGGCGCGCTGCGCGACATGGTCTCCACCCACCTGTTCCAGATCCTCGGCGCGGTCGCCCTCGAGGACCCGGGGGAGTGGTCGGCCGACGCCGTACGACGAGCTCGGGCCGCGGTCTTCGCCGACGTCCGTCCGCTCGACCCGGCGCGCGTCGTGCTCGGGCAGTACGACGGCTACCGCGACGAGGAGGACGTGGACGAGGACTCCGACGTCGAGACCTTCGTGGCGCTGGAGGCGTGGGTCGACAACGACCGGTGGCGGGACGTGCCGTTCCTCCTGCGCACCGGCAAGGCGATGGCCGAGACCCGGCGCACCGTCACCCTCCGCTTCCGTGCGCCCGACTCGACGGTCTTCGGCGGCGACGGCCTGCGGCGCGACGAGCTGGTCCTGGAGCTCACCGACGAGGCCCGGATCCACGTCGACCTGCTCGGCAAGCGACCGGGACCGGAGATGGAGCTCGCGCCGGCCACGATGCGCCTCGACCTGGGCGAGGAGCTTCCGGACGACGAGCCGCTGGAGGCCTACGAGCGGCTGCTCCTCGACGTGCTCGCCGGCGACCACACGCTGTTCGCCCACGCCGACGAGACGCGGCGCCTGTGGGAGGTGTGCCAGCCGGTGCTCGACGACCGGCCGGCGCCGCTGCCGTACGACCAGGAGTCGTGGGGACCGGCCGAGGCGCTCGACCTGCCCGAGGGCGGTTGGCGGCTCGGGAGCGGCGACGCCGATGGCGAGTGAGGGCGTGCGGCGCGTCGACGCCCCCTGACCTCCGCTCTCGCGGGTGGCGGCGGATTGCAGGTGGGGGTGCCGGGGCGGTGCGATGTGCCGCCACCGTGGCGGGTTGCCGTGTGTGGGTGGCGGCGGATTGCAGGTGAGGCTCCGCGGCGGTGCGATGTGCCGCCACCCCCCGGACATCCGGTGACTTCAGCGAGCCGCGGCCGCAGACGTCGTGGCGGGTCAGGACGTCCAGGCGTGCCAGAGGGCGGCGTACTCCCCGCCGAGGTCGAGCAGCTCCTCGTGGCTCCCGAGCTCGACGATGCGACCGTCGAGGACCACCGCGATGCGGTCGGCGTCGTGGGCGGTGTGGAGCCGGTGGGCGATCGCCACGACGGTGCGGCCCTCGAGGAGGTTGTTCATCGACCCCTCGAGCGTGCGCGCGGTGCGCGGGTCGATGAGCGACGTCGCCTCGTCGAGCACGAGCGTGTGGGGGTCGGCGATGATCAGGCGGGCCAGCGCGACCTGCTGCGCCTGGGCGGGCGTGAGGAAGAAGCGGCCGGAGCCGATCTCCGTGTCGAGCCCCCCGGGCAGCCGCTCGACCCAGGCCAGCCCGCCGACCGCTGCGAGCGCCTCCCGCACCGCGTCGTCGGAGGAGTTCTCGCGGGCCAGCACGACGTTGTCCCGCACGGTGCCGATGAAGACGTGGTGCTCCTGGGTGACGAGCGCGACCTCGGTGCGCAGCACCTCCAGGGGCAGGTCGACGAGGTCGACGCCACCGACGCGGGCCGAGCCGGTGCGGGGGCGGTTGATGCCCGACAGCAGCCGGCCGAGCGTCGACTTGCCCGACCCGCTGGGGCCTACGACCGCCAGCCGCTCGCCGGTGCGCAGGCGCAGGTCGACGCCGTGCAGCACGTCGTGGCCCTCGCGGTAGGCGAAGCGGAGGTCGTCGGCCACCAGCTCGACGCCGTCCGGCAGCCGGTCGCCGGGCTCCCGGTCGGGCGGCACCTCGGCGATGCCGAGCAGCCGGCTGGTCGAGGCCGCGCCGACCTGGAGGCGGTCGACCTCGCCGATCACGGCGTCGAGCGGCTCGGCCAGCGCGACGACGTACAGCAGGGCGGCGGTGATCTGGCCCAGGTCGACCCAGCCCTGGCTGTAGCCGTAGGCGCCCGCGACGAGCGTGACGACCTGCGGCACCTGGAAGGCGCCGTTGAGCGCCGCGAAGAGCACGTTGCGCAGCGTCATGCCGTAGCGCTCGGCCTGCGCTGAGACGGCGATGTCGTCGGAGCCCGCCTGCACCCGGGCCTGCGAGAGGCCGAGCGCCTCGACGGTGCGCGAGCCCTCGACGGTCTCGGTGAGCGTGGTGTTGATGCGGGAGTACGTCGCGCCCTCGGTGATGTACGCCTTCGGCGCACGCCGCAGGTAGGTGCGGACGGCCGGGGTGCACAGCGCGAAGACGACGAGCGCGGGCAGCGCGAGCACGAGCGAGTTGAGCATCATCGCCACGATCGACAGCACGACGGTCATCAGCGAGATCAGCAGGCGCGGGACGCCCCATTGCACCGAGCGCGCCATCGTCCCGACGTCGCGGGTGACGCGGGTGACGAGGTCGCCCGTGCTCGCTCCCTCGACGCGGCCGACCGGGAGCCGCAGGATCGTGCTGACCACGTGCTCGCGCGCGGAGGCGAGCAGGTCCTGCCCGAAGTGGGTGGAGGTCCACTGGGCGCCGAAGGTGAAGACCGACTGCAGGATGACGACCCCGACCACGGCCAGGGCGAGCGTGTCGAGGCCGGCCGCCGCGGCGCCGGCGTCGTCGACCCGGTTGACCAGCGACCCGAGCAGCCGCGGGATCACCAGCGCGGAGCCGGCGGCGAGCGCGTTGAGCAGGACCAGCAGCGCGAAGGAGCGCTTGCGGGTGCGCACCAGGTCGCCGAAGAAGGCGAGCACGGCGCGGTTGCCCGACACGGGCCAGCCGCGCACCGGGTTGCGCGAGGCGACGTAGACGTCCTCGGCGCGCTGCCGGCGCAGGTCGTGGCGCTGCCAGAGGGCGCGGTTGCGCGCGCGCAGCCCGACGTGACCGGGAGGATCCAGCTCGGGCGGGACGGGCGGCGGGTCGCCGGCCCGGTCGCGCCACGTGCCGGCGGAGCTGGCGAGGAGGTCGGTGGTCATCGGACCGACTCCTCCTCGTCGAGCTCGCGGATGACGACGCGCCGGTAGGCCTCGTCGTCGGCGAGCAGGTCGGCGTGGCGGCCCTCGGCGACCACGGTGCCGTCGTGGAGGAGCGCGACGCGGTCGGCGTGGTGCAGCCACAGGGGCGAGACGGTCGTGACCACGGTCGTACGACCGCGTCGGGCCTCGGCGACCCGGGCCGCGATGCGGGCCTCGGTGTGGGCGTCGACCGCGGAGGTCGGCTCGACCAGGACGAGGACGGGTGCGTCGGCGGCCATGGCGCGGGCGAGCACCACCCGCTGGCGCTGGCCGCCGGACAGGCCGCGGCCGCGCTCGTCGAGCTGGCCCTGCCAGCCCTCGGGCAGCGCGTCGTAGACGTCCTCGGCGCTGGCGATGCGCAGCGCCTCCTCGGCCTGCTCCCGGGTCAGCCGGGCGTGCGGGTCGACGGCGTCCTGGAGGGTGCCGGCGAAGAGCTGGCTCGTGGCGTCGCTGACCAGCACCTGGCGTCGTACGTCGTCGAGGAGGGCGTGGGAGAGGTCGACGCCGCCGAGGGTGACGCCCCACTCGCGGCGCACCCGCTCCTCGTCCTGGGCCGCGATCCGGGCGCGTTCCTCCGCCCGCTCGGCCCTCGAGCGACGGGCGGCGCGTCCCTTGGTGCCGGTCTCCTCGACCGAGGGGACCGGCTCGGTGTCGGCGGGGAGGTAGCGGCCGAGCCGGTCCGCGAGGGCCGCGCTCTGCTCCGGCACGGCGCTGACGACGACGGTCAGGATCCCGGGCTCGACGGTGAGGCCGCTCGCCACGTCGTGCAGCGGCGCGCTGCCGTCGAGGGAGACCGGGACGGCCGGGTCGTGCCACGGGGGCTGCTCGTCGAAGAGCACGATCGCCCGGCGGGCGCTGACCAGCGACCGCACGCCCTTCTGGGCGAACTCGAAGAAGGTCCGGATCGGGCCGACCATGAAGAGGCCGTAGCCGAGGAACGTGATGAGCTCGCCGACGGTGAGCAGGCCGTCCTCCACCTGCCGCGTGCCGAGCCACACCAGCGCCACGAGGAAGATGCCCGACAGCAGCACGCCGACGGCCTCGACCACGGCCTGCCAGATGCCGGCGGCGACACCGGCCTCGCGCGCCGACTGCGACTGGCGGGCGTAGTTGGTACCGAAGGTCTGCTCGCCGCCGATGCCGCGCAGGATCCGCAGCCCGGCCACGATGTCGGTGGCCAGCGAGGTCAGGTCGGCGGTGCGTGCGCGCTCGAGCTGCTGGCGGCGGTGCAGCGGCCGCAGCAGCGGCAGCGCCGCGCCGACGAGGACCGGCGCCGCGACCAGGGTCAGCAGCCCGAGCTGCCACGACATGGTCAGCACGATGAAGGCCACGGTGAGGTACGACGCCAGCTGGCCGACCGTGCGCGCCAGGATCTCGCTGAGCGCACCGAACTCGTCGGAGTCGCTCGAGGCGACGCTCAGCACCTCACCGGTCGGCGACCGGCGGGGCAGCACGTGGCCCATCTGCGCCACCTTGCGGGTGACCATCTCGAGGGCGCCGTAGAGCGCGACCAGCCAGCTGCGCACCACGAGGGTGTGCGACACGACGCCGAAGACGCCGCCGATCACGACCACGAGGAGCAGCAGCGCCGCCCAGCCGGCGAGGGCCGCCTCGGAGCCGCCGACGATGCCCTGGTCGACGGCACGGCCGAAGATCCACGGCCCCAGCGTCATCGGCAGGAACCACAGCGCGTAGCAGAGGGACGAGAGGGCGATCAGGCCCATCTGGCGCCCCAGGATCCAGCGCAGGAACGCCAATGGCGACCGGGTGTCGGGGTCCGGCGTGGGAGCGGCGTCCGTGCCCGTGTAGAACGTCGCGATCCGAGGTGGGTAGTCCTGCATCTCGTGTCGAACCCTAGGTGCGGGAGCCGCGCGGGCACGAACCGTTATCGACCGGGCTCAGGCCGCGCCGTAGGCCGGGTAGTCGGTGTAGCCCTCGGCGTCGCCGCCGTAGAACGTCTCGGGCCGCGGCGGGTTGAGGGGCAGGCCCTCGGCGAGGCGGCGCGGCAGGTCGGGGTTGGCGATGAAGGACCGGCCGAAGGCGGCGGCATCGATGAACCCCGTGCCGAGCAGTCGCTCCGCCTTGGCGACGTCGTAGCTGCCGGCCCCGACGATCGGGCCGGGGTGGGCCGCGCGCAGGGCACGGCGGTAGTCGTCGTCGAGCTCCGGGCCGCCGGCCCAGTCCGGCTCGGAGAGGTGCAGGAAGGCGAGGTCGCGGCGGCCGAGCTCGCCGGCGACGTACAGCCCGGCCTCGGCGCCCTCGGGGTCCTCGGTCCCGTTGAACGAGCCGATCGGGGAGATCCGGATGGCGACGCGGTCGGCGGACCAGGCGTCGACGACGGCGTCGGTGACCTCGAGCATCAGGCGGGCGCGGTTGGTCAGCGAGCCGCCGTACTCGTCGGTGCGCAGGTTGCTGTCGGCGGCCAGGAACTGGTGCAGCAGGTAGCCGTGGGCACCGTGGATCTCGACGAGGTCGAAGCCGGCCTCGCGGGCGTTGACGGTCGCGCGCCGGTAGTCCTCGAGCACCCGCGGGACCTCCTCGAGTCCCAGCGGCCGCGGGACCGGGCAGCTGACCCGGGTCGGGCGACCGTCCTCGCCCCGGACGGTGGTGCGGTTGCGGTAGGGCCCGTCGCTCGCCGACACGGGCAGCTCGCCGCCGTGGAAGGACTCGTGCGAGACCCGGCCGACGTGCCACAGCTGGGCGGCGATGAGCCCGCCGGCCTCGTGCACGGCGTCGGTGATCCGGCGCCAGCCCACGACCTGCTCCTCGCTGTAGATGCCGGGGGTGTCCATGTAGCCCTTGCCCTCCGGGCTGATCTGCGTGCCCTCGGAGATCAGCAGGCCGGCGGCAGCGCGCTGCACGTAGTACTCGCGCATGAGGTCGTTGGGAACGTCGCCCGGCGACGTGGCGCGCATCCGCGTGAGGGGAGCCATCAGCACGCGGTTGTCGGCACGGACCGCGCCGAGGGACAGGGGCTCGAAGAGGGAGGGCACGACAGCCGCCAACGGGCCCGGTCGGTCCGCTATTCCGAGCCCCGCCCGACGGTGACCCGGGTCACGCCCGGCGTGCGACCGGACACCCACGACCACCTGCGCGCGTTCACCCTTGCGGGTACCGTGGCGGTCGATGACCGACGTCGAGGTGCTTGCTCCGCGTGACGTCCCACTGGGAGGTCCGCGGGCCATGCGCGTACGACGCACGCTCCCGCAGCGCCACCGCTCGCTGATCGGGGCCTGGTGCTTCGTCGACCACTACGGTCCCGACGAGGTCGACCGGACGGGCGGGATGGTGCTCCCGGCCCACCCGCACACGGGGTTGCAGACCGCCAGCTGGCTCTTCGGCGGCGAGCTCGAGC